>CAMLDH010000028.1 GCA_946478765.1 uncultured Oxalobacteraceae bacterium
CGTGTCGAAGGCGAGCGGCGTGCTCGTGTTCCCGTCTGTCATCGCAGCCGGCTTCGGGATCGGCGGGCAGTATGGCGAGGGCGCATTGCGCATTCACAATGCGAGCGCCGGATATTACAACCTCGCGTCCCTGTCCGTCGGGCTGCAGATCGGCGCGCAGTCGAAAGCGATCGTATTCCTGTTCATGACGCCGGATGCACTCGATAAATTCCGCAAGAGCGAAGGATGGGCGGTCGGCGTGGACGCGTCGGTCGCGGTACTGAGGGTTGGTGCAAACGGCAGGATTGACTCCACCTCGGTGAGCGGCCCCGTGCTGGCGTTTGTCCTGACCAACGCCGGTCTGATGGCGAACCTGACGCTGGAAGGCACGAAGATAACGCGGCTCAAAATCTGATCCGATTCCCGACGCGCCGGCAGCTCTCTGCAATGCGTTTTCTGATCGTTTGCCCGCTTGGTTCAGGGCGGCGGCGGCAGCATGAGCGGATCGCGCAACTTGATAATCTGACGGACGCCGTCGGCATCGATCACTTCCATGCTCGACAACTCGACCACCTCCTGATCGACATACACTTCGCGCGGCTTGTAGATCAGGTGGTCGAGACCTTCAAGAGCAACTTCGACAATGTCGTCCTTGGGGTCGTAGACAATGCCCAGAAGCGGCAACCACTCGGCCTCGATCTGAGCGCCGATTTTCAGCGAAGCGACTTCGACCTCCGCACGCTTACCGTCCAGGATTTTCGATACATTGTCAAAGTAAGGGTGCCATGCACTCTTCTCCAGTTTTGATATGGCCATGGGATCCTCTCCGCGTCTGGTTACCATGCACTGACATTTTGATGGCGCCGGCTTCCGCCATCATGATCCACTCCCGCGCGACAAGCTCGCATACCGTCTTTCGCACAACATCAATGCGCAGGAGAAATACGTCGATCCGGCGTAACCCGCCTGTCTGCGGCGCCGGTCGTGATTCTTGCCCGCAGGCGCAGGGCAAGCACGAACATCAACAAGCCCGTGACGAGAGCATAGATGCTGATCAGCCAGACAAGTGCCAGCGCGCCTGCCGCAGGAAAAAGAAATACCAGTATGCCGAACACGATTGATGCGGCGCCGCTCAAAATCATCAGCCATTCATTGCGAATCGTCTTGCGCAACCGTATCGCGGTAGCGACATCCAGTACGCCCGTGATCAACGCATTGGCCCCGATAACCAGCACCAGCACCAGTGCGGTCAGACTCGGATGCACGATGGCAATCACCCCCGCGCCGATGCTGACCAGACCGAGCAGAAGCGGCAACCACCAATCTTCATCCCGCTTGCGCATGCGGATCGCGCCAACGACCGATACCACGCCGCTGATCAAGGCATAGGCAGCGAACAGTGCAACCAACGACAGCAAGGTCAGGCCGGGCCACATGATGGCAAATACACCGAACAGGATGGCGAGCACGCCGCGCAACGCGTATATCCACCAGGATCGCGAAAGTGATTCATTCATCGCATTCATCTCCTTTACGCCACAGGCAAGTGATTTGCAGGCTCTCAGGAAGCCATCGCCGTTGACCATTGCTCTGACGCTCATGGTCATATATCAAGCATCGCGGCGGTTGTCCTCGTGGAGAAACACCCTCCGGAATTGCTTCGCCGACGGTTTTCGAGGGAACGTTTTACCGTGAAAGTTGAGAGAATTCTGCGCAAGCGGTATGCCAGCCGCCGCCAATCGGATCGCACAACCGCCGACTATCGCACCCGCGTTGCGCGTGCTGCGAAAGCGATGCGATGTAAATGGGAAATTAGTAAAGATTACGGCGTAACGGTAAAACTTACGCTTTTTCCACGATTCCCTGCAAGACAGTGATTCGCTTCAGGGGTGAATCAAACCATCCATGCATTCACCTCGAAGTCATACTCGTTGTCATACGAAGGCCCGTTTACGGCGCGCTTGCTCGAAGGCGGCTGCGCCGAGGTGCTGGCCTTGAGCCGATCCAGCGAAAATTGGCGCAAATGCTTGTACACGCTTTGATTGACCGCCATCATGGCCTGCATGATGAGAAGCTCCACATCGTGATGCAGATGGTCAGCATGGGGGGGATCCATGGCGGCAACTGCCTTGGCGCTGTCCGGCGGCGGTGTAATCACGCAGCGGAACACGTCTTCCAGCGTAACCGAACTGGGTGCGCACGCCAATGTCCACTTGCCGCGCACGGTGGCATCGGCGTGCAGCAACATCGCGCGGCATAGCGAATCACACAACTTTTCCAGCTCTCTGGCAGAACGCCCTGTGCTGCTCTGCAGTTGCGAAAGGCTGACCGCGCGCGGCGCGCTCGACACCATCACGGCCAGAATCTGGGTTGTGATGCGAAATCGGTCATGCAACACACCATTGCCGAAAATATAATCGTCAGCGTTAGCCATAGGCTCTCCTACCTGATACGTCCATCTATAAAATCTGACGGTTCCATTTAATTTATCCGGAACCAGCTGCGGTGTTTTTTTCACAAAACATCAAAGGGCTAGAGCTTCGTCGATGAATTGGTTGAAGGCAAGAAAAAAAACTGATTATCGCCTGTTTTGTGCAAGAGATTCAACAAACGATAGACCAGCCTCTTGAACAAATCGACATCTCCGGTTAGGGACCTGTACGGCTACTGGATTAGCCGCTCTTCAACGTCAATTTTACCGACGATGTTTTGTTATCCATATGTGAATTTCTCGTGATAATCGTAGTGAAACCAGAAAGGAGTAGGGTGCGCTTGCGCACCATTGCGATCCACCGCAGCATTGGTGCGCAAGCGCACCCTACTCCTTTCTATTTTTCACGACACAAATAATTTTGCGTGATTGCTTAGTAGGCCGCCTCGGCTAAGGAAAGAGCAGCAAGAAGCGGTGCGGTGCGCCGTGCCATCGAGGCAGGCCCAGGAGGCACGGGGCGGCAGCAGGATTCGGGGGCGAAGATGTCATGTACTTGCTTCCTGCTCTTTCAGGTAGCGTTCCACCATGTTCAGCACGGCTTTGGACTGGTACGCCTGTGCCAACGCGCGCAACTGGTTGGCAAACGGACGATAGGGTTCATCACGCTCGGCCAGGCAGTTTGCCCACTGCATAATGTCGCCCATGTTTCCCAGTCGGGCCAGGCGGTGCAGGGTTTTCATTTCCTCTGCCGGCGGCGCCAGCAGCGGCTCGGCGGCCTGCTGTTCCGGCGCGGGTCCGGTTTGCGACAATTCGTACGTCCAAGTGAGCTTCAAGAGGGCGGCGATCTGTGTCAACAGCCGCCCCAGATCGATCGGCTTGGGGAGAAATGCATTCGCCCCGGCCTGCAGGCTATTCGCCTCGTCGTCTCCAGAAGTGCTGGCCGAAATCGCAAGGATGGGCACATCCTTGAAGGCCGGCAGTTGCCGCAGGCGGCGCGTGGCTTCCAGCCCATTCATCTCCGGCATCGCCCTGTCCATCAGGATCAATTCCGGCTGCAGGATTTGCGCTTTTTCCACGCCGTCGCGGCCGTTTACCGCCTCTGCCATCTCGAAGCCGAGCGCGCCCAGCAGGTCGACCACCATTGCCCGATTCTCGGCCACATCGTCCACCACCAGAATCTTCTTGCGCGGCCCCTCGTAGCCGGTCACAACCGATTCAAGTGGCATTGCCACCCTCTCGCCTTCCAACACCGGCACCTCCAGTTCAAACCAGAAGGTACTGCCCTGGCCGATACAGCTGTCGACCTCGATCTCGCTGCCCATCAGCCGCACAATCTGACGGCTGATCGCCAAGCCCAGACCCGTACCCCCGAGCCGGCGCTGCATCTCGCCCGCTTGTTCGAAAGGCTGGAAAAGGGTTTGCAATTGGCCTTCGCTGATGCCGATGCCGGTATCCCGCACCTCGAAGCGCAACCGGGCGGGCGGCAACCAGCGCACCCGCAGCATCACCTGACCGTAGTCGGTGAACTTGACTGCATTGGCCAGCAGGTTCAGCAAGACTTGGCGCAGCAGCCGCTCGTCAGCCCGGATCCCGTGGGGCAAGTCCGGCGCGATGTCGCTGATAAAGTCCAGCCCCTTTTGCTCCGCCTTGACGTTGATTATCCTGGCAATGACATACAGGAAATCGGCTAGCTGGATGCCGGTGGGGTTGAGTTCCCGCTTGCCGGCTTCGATCTTGGCGAAGTCCAGGATATCGTTGATCAAGGTCAGCAGATGGTCGCCGCTTTGCCGGATCACATTCACGCCTGCGAGTTGCCGCTCGCCCAGTGTCTTGTCATGTTGCAATATCTGCGCATAGCCCAGAATGCCGTTGAGCGGTGTGCGCAGTTCATGGCTCATGTTGGCCAAGAAGGTACTCTTGGCCCGATTGGCCGCGTCGGCCGCTTGCCGCGCTGTCCGTTCCGCCTCGGCTTGCTTGCGCTCGGTCAGGTCGAGCACGAAGCCAACGCCGCTCTCTCGCGAACCCTCGAAGAGCGTGGCGCCAATCAGGACCGGGATGCGATTGCCGTCCTTGCGGATGTATTCCTTCTCGTACGGCGTGCATGTGCCGGTGGTCCGCACTTCTGCCGCCTTCCGCTCATCGGTGGCGCGGTATTCCGGCGGCGTCATGCTGGTCCACTGGATATTTCCCGACATCAGGTCGTCGCGGCTATAGCCGACCAGGCGCAAAAAGGCGTCGTTGGCGTCGCTGATGCCGCCCTGCAAATCCCAGAAGAAGATGCCGATGATGTTGGATTCGACCAGGCGCCGGATGCGCGCTTCGCCGGTCCGCCGCGCCTGTTCCGCCTGCTGCTGTTCGATCGTGCGCTGCTGAATTCTGGCGCTCATCACATTGATGCCCTGCTGCAATTGGCCAATTTCATCGGCGACCGTGTCAAGCGGAATACGCGCTGCCAACTCGCCTTGCTCGATCCGCTTGATGCAATCCTGGGCGGCGCCGATGCGCCGCAACAGGTGTTGCCCGAGGAGCCGAATCACCAAGGCATTGAGCGCGAGGATCACAAACGTGATGACGCCGATCGCCAGCAAAAAATCGGCGCGCTGCTCCAGCATTTCCTGCTTGCTGATGGAGAGTCCGAACAGCCAATTGATCGGGGCGACCGTGGTGAAGACGGCGTAGCGCGCAACTTGCTTGAATTCATATTCGATGGCGCCGTCTTCGCGGCGGAACATCTGGTCGACAAAGTCGGACGACGCACTATCGCCGGCCGCAAGATCCGCGTGGTACACGACGCGATTGTCGGGTGCCTCGATCACGCTGAGCTGGGCCGTTTTCAACCCTTTTTTTTGCTGCAAGAGGTGTTGCATTTCGGCAGCGGTCTCGGCCGCCGCCCTGGCGCCGGAACGGTTCAAGCGTTGCAGTATCGTCTTGCTGGCATTCGACAATTCGAGGCGCAACACCTGCTCTTCAAATTTGTACAGGATGTCGTTGATAATCAGTGTGCCGACGCCCAGAACGGAAACGGTTATGCCCAACACAATCCCGATCGACAGGAGATTGAGCTTGGCCATTATTTTCATGACGCGCCCTCTCAAAAATGATGCTTGTCCACGTTTTCCTTGGTGAAAATCATCACCGGCAAGTTCACCTGCATGTTGATCGCATCTTTTTTCGGCGTGAAGGCGCCGAGTCTTCCGGCATTGAACGCCCGGTCTGTCTTCAGTTCGCCGGTCAGCATCCGGTAGGCGCTGTAGACGGTCAGGTAGCCGTGGTCGGGCGCATTCCAGAGCAAGACTTTTTTCACCGTGCCATCCTTCAGGTAGCCGCGCATCAGGTTCGGGGTGGAATTGCCGATCACCGCAATTTTTCCGGCCAGACCAGCGTCCTTCACCGCCTTGGCGGTACCCGGCAGGTTGGGTGCGCCCAGCGCAATGATGCCCTTCAGCGCGGGAAAGGATTTCAGGTAATCCTGGGTGATGCGGAATGACTCTTCGGTGCTCTCGCCGGCCGGCCGGATATCGACGATCTTCAAGCCCGGGTACTTTGCGTAAATGTGTTTTTTGATCGCCTCAATCCAGCTGGCCTGGTTGGGCGCGGTAAACGACGTGGTGATGATGGCGATCTCGCCTTTCGCGCCGACCTCATCCTTGATGGCTTCGACCAGTTGGCCGCCGAACTCGTCGAAATTGACCAGATTGACAAAGAATTCGCGAAACTTCGCATCGCCGTCCCAGCTCATCACGTGAATGCCTGCGGCCTGCGCTTTTTTCAAGACCGGCACGATCGCGACCGGATCGTTGGCCGCGACCGCGATCACATTCGGATGGCTCGGAATGATTTTTTCTATCATCTCGATCTGTTTTTCGACCTGATCCTGGGTCGGTCCGGTCCAGATGACTTGCATCTCCGGCAGCTCGCGGGCGGCATCGTCAACGCCTTGCTTGACCGCATCGTAATATGTGATGCCGACCAGTTTCGGCATGATGACGACGCGGTATTTCGGCGCCGAAAAGCTTGTGACGGGGGACAGGAGGATGCTAAACAGTAGCGCGCCGGTCGAAATGGATTGCAGAAATTTCCACATCTCGTGCTCCAATTACCTTGTTGAACTACGCAATAATGACAATCTCGGACTGTCGACTCGATGCGTCGCGCCAGGGTTAAGCTGGTTCGTCATATCGAAAATGTGCTCGGCCATCTCGTCCGCAGTCATGCCCGTCATGAGCGCGCGCCCGATGCGCAGGTGGCACGCGCTGCGCTGCTCTTGCTGCGGCAGCTGCGGCAGCTGCCGCAACTTTGCCACCATCAGGTCGACCACGTTGTCGGCAAAGTCCTTGACCTTGATCTTGTCCAGATCCCATTTCCAGACCCGGTCTTTCGCGTCATGCCAAAACAAACCATCCTGGTGCAGCGAAGCAAGGAACTGGGTAAAGAAGAACGGGTTGCCCTCGGTTCGTTCAAACACCAGGCGCGTGAGCGGTTCGCAGGATGTCTTGTCCGCATGCAGCGTATCGGCAACGATCTGATTCAAATCCATGACCGAAAGGGGGACGAGCTTGATGTCCGTTACCGATGCACCGCTGTTGCGGATTGCCTCGACACTGGTCATCAGGAGATGTGCCGCGCCAACCTCGTTGTCACGGTAGGCGCCGATCAGCAGCAGGTAGCGTGTGCCCGCGTGCGAAAGCACATCCTCGATGAGCGTCGCGCTGGGTGCGTCAATCCACTGAAGGTCATCGAGAAAGAGAACAAGTGGATGCTCTTTGCGCGGCGTGGCGTACGGAATGTCACGCATGTACTGATCGAACTTGCCGGCAATGAAATAGCCGCGTGCGGGCACGATTGGCTTATGCAGCTCGTGGACCAGCGACGACTTGCCGATCCCGGAGTACCCTGAGATGGTCACCAGTGCCGCTTCTCCCGTCGCCGCCATATGATCGAATGCGGCGAGGAGCAGCGCGATTTCCCGGTCACGTCCGTACAGCTTGTGCGGAATTTGAAAACGATCTGAACGATCTGCCGC
This sequence comes from uncultured Oxalobacteraceae bacterium, assembly GCA_946478765.1. The sequence continues at coordinate 7,434 of CAMLDH010000028.1, forward strand.
CCCGAGCGGGAAGGATTCGATGCAGCCGGATGCCTGCCATTGCGCAAGACAGCGGTCGAGATCGACCTGCAGTCCGTGTGCGCTTTGGTAGCGGTCTTCCGGCAGCTTGGCGAGCAGTTTCATCACGATGTCCGATACCGGCTGCGGCACCGTGGGCGCGATATCGCGCGGTGGCGGCGGATTGCGTGCGATGTGGCAATGCGTCCATTCCAGGGGATCGTTTGCGGTAAACGGCAATTGGCCGGTCAGCATCCGGTAGAGCGTGATCCCCAGGGAATAAAAATCGGTCCGGTAATCCAGTGGCCGATTCATGCGCCCGGTTTGCTCGGGTGACATGTAAGCCCAATCGGCAGTGGGTGCGGCGCACTGCCCGGACGAGACAGTTTCTCGCTCCTGGGCGACGGCGATGGTCAAATCCATGATCCGGATCTGATTTTCCGGCGTGACCAGAATATTGGGCGGCCGGATATCCTGATGGATGACTTGGGCCGCATGCATTCCCGCCAGGGCGTGACTCAAGTGGCTGGCGATGGCCAGGCTGGCAGGTAAATCCATGCGGCGGTCGCCCGCGAGAACGGCCTCGAGCGACTCGCCTGCGAAGGCTTCCACGACCATCGCCAGGCAAGTACCTTCCTCGATGAGCGCAATTGGCTTGACAATCTCCGGGACATTCAGGGATTGAAGCAGCAGGTATTCGCGTCTGAAACAAGCGGTTTTGGCCGCGCTTGCATCTCGAGGATCGAGCCGTTTCAACATCGCCGGCGTCCCATCCTTCAAGCGATGGGCGCGGTAGAGACAGGAGCCGGTTGTGGTGCAAATCCGGTCAACTATCTGATAGTTCGCAAGTGTCATTGGCTCTGCCGCAGTTCTCTGCTGAAACTGGCTTGTGTCTGTCTGATTACCGTAGACAAACACAAGCCAGAATGAAAAGTTTGACCGCTGATTGTCAAGATAGTTGTTTCAGCTTCTGCTCCAGAGCATTGTGACTACCAGGGCCACATCGCAGAATCGAGGTGAATGGAAAATAAGTCAGTTGGTTGGATGCGATGGCTGCAGGAATGCGGCGTCACTTACACCGGCGGCGCGGGATTGCGCTTTTAGCATACCTATCTGACACTGGAAGCTGCTACCCATAGCCAGGGTGCGGCGATTGCCTGCATTCGGGACGGCTGGTGCGCCTGTTTCCCCATCGCGTAAAGCCGCAGGCAAGAAATAAACTATCCACCGAATTGCATGAGCAAGGTAGTTTCCCATTTACACCTTCGTTTTCTTGAATTCCAGAAAGTTCAGGTGCGCCTCAGCTTTTTCATGAGGCAAGGGAACATTGAGCTGACTCATACTTCTAACACGTCGATATCACCTTTTCACAAGGCATTGAATGTAGGTAATCAATAAACGGTTAGCGCGTCACGGAACCATGTGGCGCACGCTTCTGTTCGTGTTCATCTTTATCGATATTCGCAGAAAAATACAAGCGGATGACCGAATTGGTCGTCTGGTCTTTTTTTAATCAACTTTCTGCTGACGCGTTATCCGGCATCCCGTTCTCCCACGGCAGACCGGATACAAAACGTCACGGTTAAGATCATCAAGAGCAATCCGCTTGCCGGCTCTTGGTGCCAAGACAAGAGATCAAACAATTGTTCAAACCCAAAGTACTACTCGTAAATGATCATCCCGCAAGCCTTCTGGCGCTAAAGACCTTATTGAGCAGCGGATCAGCAGCCGAGGAATATGATCTGGTGACCGCTACGTCAGGCGCGGAAGCCTTGCGCAAGGTGTTGGACACTCACTTCGCAGTGATCCTGCTCGACGTCAGCATGCCCGGCATGGACGGTTTTGAAACGGCGGAAATCATTCATAAGCACCCGCGCTCGGCATACGTACCGATCATCTTCCTCACTGCGCATTACGCCGACGAAATGAACCGGCTCAAAGGCTATCAACATGGCGCAGTCGATTATCTGATCAGCCCTGTCATTCCGAAAATATTGCATACAAAAATATCCGTCTTCATTGAACTCGGAAAAAAGAATCTGCAGTTGCAACGCCAGAAAGAAGAGCTCGCAACACTGAACCGGGATCTGCAACTGCAGCAGATGGAAGACCTGAAACGCATCAATGCGACGCTGGAAGCGGAAATTGTCGAACGCAGACAAGCCGAAGCGCGCGCACAGGAGTTGGCGACCAGGGATCCGCTGACGGGCTTGATGAATCGCCGCTCCCTTTCCGAGCATCTGGAACATGCAATCGTCAAGGCGGCACGCAACAAGGAAAGCCTGGCGGTTCTGTTTCTTGATATGGACCGTTTCAAGAATATCAACGATACCCTCGGCCATGACGCCGGGGACGAACTTTTGCGCCAAGTTGCGACCCGCATCACCAGCGTCGTGCGCGAATCGGATCTGGTTGCCAGACTGGGTGGCGACGAATTCGTTGTTTTGATAGATACCCTGCCGTCATACACTGCCGCTGCGGAAGTAGCGAAAAAAATTCTCAAGGCCACGACCGCTCCCTTCAATGTCGGCTCGCAGAGTCTTAAAACCTCGGTCAGCATCGGCATCAGCCTGTACCCGCAAGATGGCGCATCGGTCCATGCCCTCATGCGAAACGCCGATCTGGCGATGTACCATGCAAAACAGGAAAGACGAGGAAGCATTCAGTTTTTTCATGAAGAACTCAATGCCCGATTGATCGAACGCGGACAGATTGAGCAAGAGTTGCAGCACGCGCTCGAACACGACGAATTCGAACTGTATTACCAGCCCAAAGTGGAAATTGTGTCGGGTCGGGTCGCCGGTGTGGAAGCACTGTTGCGGTGGCACCATCCACGACTCGGCTTGATTAGCGGCGGACAGTTCATCTCCGCTGCGCAGGATAGCGGCCAGATTGTTCCCATCGGTGAATGGGTCATTTCGACCGCTTGCGCACAGGCCAGAAGCTGGCAGGATTGCGATATCGAGCTCCCATCGCTGCCGATCGCGGTCAATATTGCCATTCCGCAGATATATGCGGATCTGCCGGAAGTGATCCATCGCGCCCTTCGCCGCCACGATGTCCCGCCGTCCTGCCTGCAACTCGAGATCACGGAATCATTGCTCATTGGCGATGTTCAAAAAGCCACATCCGTCCTGCGCGAAATCAGCGAAAGCGGCATTACGATCGCGATCGACGATTTTGGCACCGGCTACTCATCATTATCCATTTTGAAAGCGCTGCCCATCGATGTCCTGAAAATAGATCAATCATTCATACGCGACCTGGGCAAGGATATCGATGACAACGCGATTGTCGCCGCCATCGTCAACATGGCGCGCGCGCTGACGCTTCGCGTGGTCGCGGAAGGCGTCGAGACGCAGGAACAATTGACGATACTCGAAGAACTCGGATGCGATGAGCATCAAGGCTACTTTTACAGCAAGCCGCTTCCGGCCGACCTGCTTGCGGAGCATTTTTTACTGACGGGAATTGATTGAGCCGGATCGTTGTCGCGGCCACTCTCTCCTCCCGAATCCCTCCTATTTTTGCATTGCAAACGGACCCGCGGCCATGGACATGAAGACGAATTTGGTGGAAGAGCTTGACGTCAAGGTTTTGCTCGCCACATTGCAAGCCCTCAAAAAGGGAAATTTTTCTACCCGCATGCCATCCGACTGGACCGGCCTCGCGGGCAAGGTTGCCGACACGCTCAACGACATCATTGAAATCAACGAGCAGATGGTCAAGGGTGTTACCGACGTCAGCCGCGTTGTCGGCCGCGAAGGCCGGCTTACCCAACGGGCGTCGGTACCCAGCGTGTCCGGTGGATGGTCGACGCTCATCAAATCGGTCAATACGCTGATCGACGACCTGGTAAGGCCCACGACCGAGATGGCGCGCGTGATCGGCGCCGTCGCGAAGGGCGATCTTTCGCAAAGCATGTCGCTCGATGTCGACGGACGTCCTCTCAAGGGCCAGTTCCTGCGCTCGGCCTCCACCGCCAACACCATGGTGGATCAGTTGAGTTCATTTGCATCCGAGGTCACGCGGGTGGCGCGCGAGGTCGGCACCGAGGGCAAGCTCGGCGGCCAGGCGGAGGTAAAAGGTGTCGCCGGCACGTGGAAGGATCTGACCGACTCGGTGAACTCGATGGCCGGCAATCTGACCTCGCAGGTGCGCAATATCGCGGACGTGACCACGGCCGTTGCCAACGGCGATCTGTCGAAGAAGATCACGGTCAACGTACGCGGTGAAATCCTGCAATTGAAAGATACGATCAATACCATGGTCGATCAGTTACGATCATTCGCATCGGAAGTCACGCGGGTGGCGCGCGAAGTCGGCACCGAGGGCCGGCTGGGCGGACAAGCCCATGTGTCCGGTGTCGGCGGCACCTGGAAGGACTTGACCGACAACGTGAATTTCATGGCGTCCAATCTGACCGGGCAGGTGCGCAATATCGCGGAGGTCACGACGGCAGTGGCGAATGGCGACCTGTCGAAAAAAATCACGGTCGACGTCAAGGGAGAGATACTGGAACTGAAGGACACGATCAACGTGATGGTCGATCAGTTGAACTCATTTGCATCCGAGGTCACGCGGGTGGCGCGCGAGGTCGGCACCGAAGGAAAGTTGGGCGGACAAGCCTATGTTCCGGGCGTCGGCGGCACCTGGAAGGACTTGACCGATAACGTGAATTTCATGGCGTCCAATCTGACGGGCCAGGTACGCAACATCGCGGAGGTGACCACTGCGGTCGCACGCGGCGATTTGTCGAAAAAAATCACGGTCGACGTGAAAGGCGAAATCCTGGCGCTGAAAGACACGATCAACGTGATGGTCGATCAATTGCGATCGTTCGCCTCCGAAGTCACGCGCGTGGCGCGCGAGGTCGGCACCGAAGGCCGATTGGGCGGGCAAGCCAACGTGCCCGGTGCATCCGGTACGTGGAAGGACCTGACCGACAACGTGAATTTCATGGCCTCGAACTTGACGGGCCAGGTGCGCAACATCGCGGCAGTGACCACCGCGGTCGCCCGCGGCGATCTGTCCAAGAAAATCACGGTCGACGTGAAAGGTGAAATTCTGGAGTTGAAAGACACGATCAATGTGATGGTGGACCAGCTGAGTTCGTTCGCATCGGAAGTCACGCGGGTGGCGCGCGAGGTCGGCACCGAAGGCAAGCTCGACGGCCAGGCGCAAGTCGAAGGCGCAGCCGGCACGTGGAAGGACTTGACCGATAACGTGAACTTCATGGCCGCCAACCTGACCGCACAAGTGCGCGGTATCGCGGGTGTGGTGAATGCAGTCGCCAAGGGTGACCTGAAAAAGAAACTGACAGTGGCCGCGCGCGGTGAAATCGCCACGTTGGCCAATACCATCAACGAAATGATCGATACGCTGGCGGTCTTTGCAGACCAGGCGACCACTGTTGCACGCGAGGTCGGCGTGGAAGGCAAACTGGGCGGACAAGCGAGTGTGCCGGGTGCGTCGGGTACCTGGAAGGACCTCACTGAAAACGTGAACCAGCTGGCGGCGAATCTGACCAATCAGGTGCGGGCGATTGCGGAAGTGGCGACCGCAGTGACGCGCGGCGACCTGTCGCGTTCGATCCAGGTCGAGGCGCGCGGAGAAGTGTCCTACCTGAAGGACAACATCAACGAGATGATCCGCAACCTGAAGGAAACCACGCAAAAGAATGCGCAGCAGGACTGGCTCAAAACCAATCTTGCGCGCTTTACGCGCCTATTGCAGGGCCAGCGCGATCTCCAGGCAGTGTCCGCGTTGATCCTGTCGGAGCTGGCGCCACTCGTATTCGCGCATCACGGCGTGTTTTACATGATGGACTCGCACAACGACGATGCGTGCCTGCGCTTGATTGCAAGCTATGGCTATCACTTCAGCAACAAGCTCGCGACGTCCTTCCGCCCCGGCGAAGGCCTGATCGGGCAATGCGCGCTGGAAAAACAACGCGTCTGGCTGACCAATGTGCCGCGCGACTACATCATGGTGTCGTCCGGCCTGGGCGCGGCGCCGCCAACCAATATTGTCGTACTGCCGATTCTGTTCGAGCAGCAAGTCAAGGCAGTCATCGAGATCGCCTCGCTGGACCGCTTCACGGAAACGCATTTATCCTTCCTCGACCAGTTGATGGAATCGATCGGCGTGGTGCTCAACACCATCGAAGCAAACAGTCGAACGGAAAGTCTCCTGACGCAATCGCAGTCATTGGCGCAGGAGCTGCAGCAGACCAACCTGGAACTGGCCGAAAAGGCGCGCTTGCTGTCCGAGCAGAATATCGAGGTGGAACGCAAAAACCGCGAAGTGGAACAAGCCAAACTGGCACTCGAAGACAAGGCGACCCAACTGGCGCTCTCGTCAAAATACAAATCCGAATTTCTTGCCAATATGTCGCACGAGTTGCGCACGCCACTGAACAGTCTGCTGATCCTCGCGCAGCAATTGAGCGACAATCCGGAGCACAATCTCTCCAGCAAGCAGGTCGAGTTTGCCAAGACCATTTATGGTTCCGGCAGCGACCTGTTAACGCTCATCAATGACATTCTCGATCTATCGAAAATCGAATCGGGCACCGTTACCCTTGAAGTCAGCGAGTATCGGTTCCATACACTGCACGCTTATGTCGAGCGCACCTTCCGTCACATGGCAGACGCGAAAAAGATCGCGTTTTCGATCGAACTTGACAAATCCCTGTCGCCATCCATGATGACCGATACCACGCGGTTGCAGCAGATTCTGAAAAACCTGTTGTCGAATGCATTCAAATTTACCAGCAACGGAACGGTGTCGCTGCGCATTGGACTGGCTGAAACCGGTTGGACTCAAGACAATCCAAATCTGGCACAGGCAGATGCGGTATTGGCCTTTTCGGTAACCGATACCGGCATTGGCATTCCGTCGGACAAGCTCCAGCTCATTTTCGAAGCGTTTCAGCAAGCGGATGGCAGCACCGCCCGCAAGTATGGCGGCACCGGTCTGGGACTGTCCATCAGCCGCGAACTGGCCCGCCTGCTCAGCGGCGAAATCCGGGTTGAAAGCGCGCTTGGCATCGGCAGTACTTTTACCCTGTTCTTGCCTTACGACCGCGCCGGTTTTATCGGCTACGATGCGCCGTACCAGTCAAGCCCGCAAACGTCCACGGTCAAAAGCAACGTCACCTATGCCCCAGAGATCCCGACAGATGTCGAGCCCATACGCCAACGCAAGCAGGCTGCAGCGCCGGCCGGAGCAACATCGACGCCCGAGAAGGAGGACGCGCCGTCCGACGACCGCGCGATGGTTGCTCCCGGCGACCCGGCCGTGCTCATCGTCGAAGACAATCAGCGCTTTGCCAAATCGCTGCTGAATCATGCCAGAGAAAAAAACTTGAAGGGCATCGTGACACCGCAAGCGGAATCCGCACTGGCATTGACACGCGACTATCTGCCGACTGCAATCCTGCTCGACATCGATCCCCCCGAGAGCGACGGCCTGGCAGTCCTGGAGCGCCTGAAGCGCGACCCTGTCACGCGACATATCCCGGTACATGTCATGTCGGACCAGAAAAAACGTGAAGGCGCGTTGCGCCAGGGAGCGATATCGTACCTGGACAAACCTGTCAGCGCGGTGCAACTGCAGCATGAATTCAATCGCATTCAGCAATTCGTGACGAGCGGTAAGCGTCATCTGCTGGTAGTTGAAGACGATCCAATCCAGCGTGCGGCGATTGTCGATCTGATCGGCGACGGTGACGTCGACATCGAGTCGGTCGGTAGCGGCCGGGAGGCACTCGACCAATTGAAAACATCGCGCTTCGATTGCATGGTGCTCGATCTCAGCTTGCCAGATGTCAACGGCTTCGACCTGCTCGACAGCATAGGCGCGGATGCCAGCTTACGTGACTTGCCGATCATCATTTATACCGCAGCTGAATTGAGCAATGAGGAAATCACGACACTCCAGCGCATTGCCAAAACGATCGTGATCAAAGATGCACGGTCGCCGGAAAAACTGGTGGCGGAAACGGCCTTGTTCCTGCGCCGTTCGCATGCGAGTTTGCCCGCATCTCAGCGTCGCATGCTGGAAGAAGCGGAAGCGGCCGATGGCGAACTCGCCGGCCGCAAGGTACTGATCGTGGATGATGATTTGCGCAATATCTTCGCGCTGAGTTCCGTGCTGGAGCGACAGGAGATGAAGGTGCTGTATGCGGAGAACGGGCGCGACGGCATTGAAATTTTGCAATCGGATCCTGCGATCGAAATCGTATTAATGGACATCATGATGCCGGAAATGGACGGCTACGGCACCATGCGCGCGATCCGGCGCATTCCACGCTTCAAGTTATTGCCCATTATTACGTTGACGGCAAAGGCAATGAAGGGCGATCGCGACAAGTGCATCGCCGCCGGCGCGTCCGATTACATCACCAAGCCGGTCGATGTCGCCCAATTGCTATCGCTGTTGCGGGTATGGCTGCACAAGCGAGCAAAATCGGTGTCACATTAGTAGTCAGTCAAGCTGAATCGACGGGCATAAATCGCGTCTTTTTCCGCCTGGCTGCGTTGCTCGTCATTGCATAGCCAGCTATGCGGCTTCCTCCCGCCTTGCCAGACGAAAAAATCCATCGATTTCTTTCCCGCCGATTCAACTTGACTGACTACTGGCGCAAAATGGTTCGCTTCAATGCTTCCGGCGTGATGGTGAATTGTTTTGCCGCAGGCGTGGTGTCGTCAGAACCGCAACCGCCGCAGGTGCCGCAACCGTCGGCGCAGGAGGATGCGCCTGAATCGGCTGCGTCGAACTTCGCCGCTATCCGTGTCCATCCAAGACGCGTCGCCGCTTTTACCGTCCAGGCGCGGACCCGTTGCCGCAGCGGTTTCGGCGCGTAGCGCTTGACCACTACCCACGCGGCATAAGCAACGATCAGCGCAACGATCGATTCCTGCATCATCCTGGATTCCTCAGTTGGACAGGTGCGAGTGTGCATTTTTCCGGCCCTCTGGCTAGGCGCGACGACGACGCGGACTGCATTCCGCTAGGAGAAGCAACGACGCCAGAGGGCCGGAAAAATGTGCAATCGCTGCCTGTAGCGCGCTCACCCAATTGGTGAAGCTTATCGAATGGATTAAAGTCAATGCTCATGCGGCTTTTCAGACAAAAGTAAGCGGTCAACTGAGGAATCCAGGATCATGTCCCTCCCAGCAATACACGACTGATCTGATAGGTCAGAAACGATCCCAGGTAAGCCAGTGCGAACATATAGCCGGCCATTGCCAGCGCCGGCGTCCATGAATTGGTTTCGCGCTTGACGATCGACAGTGTGGAAATGCACTGCGGCGCAAACACGTACCACGCGAGCAAGGACAGTGCGGTCGGCAAGGTCCAGGTCGACGCGATCATCGGCGTCAACGTGGTCGCAAGCTGATCACCGGTCGCAGACAGCGCATAGACCGTACCGAGCGCGCCAACCGCAACTTCACGTGCCGCCAAGCCGGGAATCAGGGCAATCGCGATCTGCCAGTTGAAGCCGATCGGCGCGAACACTACTTGCAGCAGTTGCCCAAGATGGCCGGCAAAACTGTATTGGATCGCCGGTCCGGCCGCTCCCGGCGGCGGCGCCGGAAAGCTCGACAGAAACCACAGCAGGATCATCAACGCCAGAATGATGGTCCCCACGCGCATCGTGAATATCTTGGTGCGCTCCCACAGGCCGATGGCGAGATTGCGCAGATTCGGCCAATGGTAATTGGGCAGCTCCAGCATCAGCGGCTGGTATTGGCCCTTGCCGATGGTGCGCTTCAATACATAGGCCACTGCCATGGCGGACACGATACCAGCGACATAGAGGCCAAACAACACCAGGCCCTGCAAGTTGAAAATGCCAACCGAACGATCGGGAATAAAGGCGCCGATGATCAACGCATACACCGGCAAGCGCGCCGAACACGTCATCAGCGGCGCGATCATGATGGTGGCAAGGCGGTCGCGTGGATTCTGGATGGTGCGGGTCGCCATGATGCCGGGAATGGCGCAGGCAAAACTCGACAGCAAGGGAATGAATGCGCGTCCGGACAGGCCGACGCTGCCCATCAGCCGATCCAGCAAAAACGCGGCGCGCGGCAAATAGCCGGAGTCCTCGAGCGACAGGATGAACAGGAAAAGAATCAGAATCTGCGGCAGGAAAACCAGCACGCTGCCGACACCGGACAGCACGCCATCGACCACCAGGCTGCGCAGAAGCCCATCGGGCAGCGCTGCGTGGACGGCCTGACCAAGACCGTCGACCCCGCTCTTGATCAGGTCCATTGGCAGTTTCGACCAGCTGAATACCGCCTGAAAAATCAGGAAAAGCAGCGCGGCCAAAATCACATAACCGAAGACTGGATGCAGCACGACCGCGTCTATCCTGTCGCCTGCCGTTTGCGCGTCGCCTTCCTTCTTGATGATGGCGTCAAGGATACGCCGCACTTCCCGTTGCGTCGCCTCCAGCGTCGTCGTGTTTTCTGCATTGAATTGCAACACGCTATCGGGCGCATGGCCGCGTGAAGGAAGCGTTACCATCGCGTCGAGTTGCGTGATCAACGCCGCGCCGCCGCCGGGCTTGACTGCGACGGTTTCAATGACGGGAATGCCGAGTTCGGCCTGCAAGCCGGCGATATCGATCACAACGCCGCGCTTTTGCGCAACGTCCATCATGTTCAGCGCCAGGATCGTCGGGCGCTTCAAACGCAATACTTCCAGGATAAGGCGCAGATTCAGTTGCAAATTATTGGCATCTGCGACCAGCACGATCACGTCAGGCGGCAACTCCTCGGACCGTGTGCCGAACAGCACGTCGCGCGTGATTTCTTCATCGGGCGTCATCGCATTCAGACTGTATGCGCCCGGCAGGTCGACAATTTTATAGGCGTAACCGGCGGCGGACGTGAACTGTCCTTCCTTGCGCTCGACGGTGACGCCGGCGTAGTTCGCCACTTTTTGGCGGGCGCCTGTGAGGCGATTGAAGAGTGCGGTCTTGCCGCAATTGGGATTGCCGACTAACGCGAGACGTAGTGGCTTGACGGCGCTCATTTTCAGGGAATCAGGTGGACAACATTACGTAACGATTACGTAACGATTACGCAGCGTTGCGTTCAGAACGAACCACTTGAATCATCGCCGCTTCATGACGGCGTAACGCGAATGTGGTGTTGCCTAGCCGCACGGCCATCGGATCGCGGTGCGGGAAAGACTCGGCAACGACGCGGATCTTTTCCCCCGGCGCAAAACCGAGTTCCAGCAAGCGCATCCGCATTGCCAACTGATCCGCACCGCCAGTCGTCGATACCCCGGTTACGGTTGCGCAATCGCCTTTTTTCAGCAGCCCAAGATGGTGCACTTCATTCGAGATCATGCTGTCGGTGAGGTTTGCAGACATTGTTCGCTTTCCGGAGATCAAGACGTCGCTACGATACTTACAGTCAATTTAAAACGGTTAAGCGCAGTATAGCACGCGAATGATAATTATTCTTAATAAGATTCGCACTGAATGGATACGATTAATATGTATTTATGCAACTTTAAGACGATCCCGGACGACTGGATTTTTTGCCCAGAACAATATGCAAAATGAGCACGAGCGGAAACGCCAGGCCAATGATCCAATGCACGGCCGACCATATCGGGCGGCTGTTTTCACTTGCAAGATAGTAAAGCCCATATCCCGTGATCACCAAGGCAAGCAGCACCGCAATCATCGACCAACCAGATTCCAGATTGCGCCTCGCCCTAATGGCGCGCCGAATGTGACTGTTCATCAGGCTGCCGACAAAAAACAACGCGATCATCGCACCCGCGCCATGCAATTTCATGGACCAGGGTTCCAGCGGGTGAATGGTTTCGCCAAACTCTCCTGCCGATCGCATCATGAAATGGGCCGACAACCACAACAGGCCGGTCGCGGCCAGCCAGGCGCAGACCGCGTACATCGAGCGCCGATGCCAGCGTTCCAGCCGGAGATTGACTTGGTGCTGTGTGGCAGCGAGACGCTGCTGATGGTTTTTTCGCTGGCGCATCGGTCAAAGTATCAGAGCTGTGGCGCCAAATTGATGCAATGCCGGGTGCGCCGGGTTCGCGCTTGCCAAAACGACCTTGGTCAACGCGTCGGCCAGCATGCAGGTCGGTGCGCGCACCGATGCGCTGATATTGCCGGTAATCGGCTGGCCATCGGTGCCATTGATTAGCGCACTGAATTCCCGGCCATCGATTTGCTTGCGCGAGAAATAACATCCGGAAGTGGCCAAAGCTTGTTCCTGAATGTGCGTATGCATGCCGATTGCAGCCGGCCGCGCCGGATCGCGTATTGCAACCGGATAAACGACGTCGCCGAACACGCGCAAGTCGCCGCCTGCATTCACACAGGCCGATCGGATACCCGACTGCTTGAGTGCGCCGATTGCCAGGTCGACCGCGTATCCTTTTGCGATCCCGCCCAGATCGATCCATGCAGCGCCCGACTTTTTTATACTGGTCCCCGATTCCGGAAGGAACATGGAGCGCCCCGCAGCATAGCTCGGCAAATCGCCCGGCGGCATTGGCAGGTAGCCCCACTCCGCCAGTTTCGGCGCACAACTCACATCAAATAGACCGCCGCTTGCCGCGGTTACCGACCACGCGGTTTCGAGCACTTCATACGTGCGAGTGTCGATCTCGATCGATTCTCCGATTGCAGCACGATTGATGCGTGATACATCGCTGGCCGGATCATGAAAGCTCATCAAACGATGCACGCTGGCGATCACGGCAAATGCGTGATTGAAACACGGCTGCAATTGAGCGTCGCTTGCCGCATCGGCGATCGCGATTTCAACGAATGTGCCCAACCAGGGCTGGGCACGCCGCTTCATTTTTTCAACATCACTTGCGCAATTGCCGCAATGCGCCGCACGCCATCGGTCACGTGGGTACACGACAGCGTTGCGCCGCTGATATTGGCAATACCATCGCCGACCGCCAATCCCGACTGCGCCGTCTTGCCGGCAAATTGCTTGCGCCATGCAGGATTTCTGATTTCAAAACCGTGGCTTTCGCGGTACGCCAGAATCTCGATCTGCCGGACGCT
>CAMLDH010000029.1 GCA_946478765.1 uncultured Oxalobacteraceae bacterium
CGGCCAGTTCGGTCACCACATCGCCGGCATCGTCGACGTAGTACGTGTCGTTGCCTAGCCCGCCTGTCATCGTGTCCGCGCCGGCGCTGCCGTCCAGGATGTTGTTGCCGCTATTGCCGATGATGACGTTGTTGACCGCATTGCCGGTGCCGTCGATCGCCGCCGTGCCGAGCAGGGTCAGGTTTTCGAGGGTGGCGCCCAGCGTATAGCTGATCGTGCTCTTCACCAAGTCGGTGCCTTGTCCCGAAAGTTCGGTCACCACATCGCCGGCATTGTCGACCAAGTAGGTGTCGCCGCCCAGCCCGCCTGTCATGGTGTCCGCACCGGCGCCGCCGTCCAACACATTGTCGACACCGTTGCCAAGCAACACATCGTTGCCCGTGCCGCCGATGGCATTTTCTATCATCGTGTCGCGAGCGATCGACAGGTTGTAGTGCATCCCATCGCAGTCCGAGAAGGTGCCCGGCATGAGACTGATGTTTTCGCTGGTGGTGAAGCCCGACAGATCCAGCGTATCGACGCCGGCGGAATCGTAAATGCAGACGATCGGATGCTTGTTGATGCTGAAGTTGAATGCCGTGTTGACGGCAGTGGAATGGAAGCCATAGATCGTATTGCCGGTGCGCGTGGTGGTTGACGCACCGTACAGCGACTGGATCGCGAGGATGTCGTTCATCATCGGCGTCTGCGGAAAATACTGCCGGCCATCGTCCGCAATATTGTCGCCGCCGGTGTTGGACGCGGCGAAATACGACATGATCGTATACATGACGCTGTCCTGGGCGATCTCGGCATCGGTAGCATACGTCGGTGAACCACCGTTGTAGGCGCCGGGGTGCGACAGGCCGAGCGCGTGGCCGAGTTCATGACCGAAAGTCAGATAGCCCCAGGTGGCCAGCGTCGGTGTGAGCAGATTATTCGTACCGAAGGTGGCGTTGTATGTCGGGTTGACCCAGACCACACTGTCCCGGTCGGATAACCCAGGATAAGTGGCGTATGCGAAGGCGGGGGTCGTCGAATTGGCGAACTTGACGGTTGCGCCGGGGCTGGTGCCGACAGTGAAATTCGGAATGATCAAGTCATCGTATAGCGTGAGCCAGTATTTTGCAGCCGCTTGCTGCGTGCTGTTCAGTGCTGCAAACCCCGCTTCTCCGCCGACAAACCATTTCGTGGTCGGAAAGGCATAAGTCCAACTGGTGCCGCTCAACTTCGCGCCGCCGGTATTGGTCAGGTGTGTAATGACTTCGCTGTCAGTGGCGAACGGAAGACTCACAATTTTCCCCTTGGATGACCGGTGCGGTGGCGGCACTCTCGTTGATGGCAAAAAATTTGCACGGTTTATATTACGATAGACAAAATATTGAATATGGGCAACTTTTAAATATTGTTAAATCCTCCGCAGCACATGCTGATTTTGCATTGCTATTTGAGGAAACCCGGAGACGGCCAAGATTACGTGCAGCCGCCTCAACGCGCTGATTGTTGGGATGGCAATGGATCTGGCATGCCGGCATTGCTATTCGTACCGACCGCCTTACAGAAAGGCATTGGCGGTAGGGATCTTTGAGGGGGGGGCGAACTGCCGATGATGCAGGGATAATGCCTCTGGAGGGCGCGGGCCGGACGTATCGTGGGCGTGCTGGTCCAATGCGGAAGCGGTGCTTCACCCTGGCTACGGCAACTTCTTTCGGACGAGGAAGACGGTTGGCGTCAGCGATGACGCCGGACACGCCGCGAAGTGTCGATTGCGAACGTCAGCGAACGGCGTCTGAAGGCGCGCCGGCGGGACCTACCTTGAATATCAACGCCGACTTTGCCAGTGCGGTCGAGCCGGTCCACAGCTTGGCCCAGCCCGGCGGCCATGGCAAGTCCGGGCCGGCATAATCAGGCACGCCACGCCGCACCGGAATGACCGGTAGTGCGGCAGGCACCGGCCCGCTGCGCGTATCCCAGCCCAGCGAGAAAGCGTAATTCGGCAGCAAGGCTTCGCACACCGCGTCGAACCACGCGGTGTGATCTTCATCGCGGCCCAGCGCCTGCGCCAATCCATGCGGATCGAAGCGCGCCAGGGTGCTTGCCAGTTGCGCTGCCGATTCACCTGGCGCATCGCTCCATCCCAGCACCGGATTGAAATTGTAATCGGCGCCGGAACCGTACCAGCCTTCGCGCCATGGACGCTCCATCCAGTTGCGTTGTCCGGTAAACAAATGCCAGCGCCAATGCAGGCCGGACGGTTTCGGCCAGCTGTACAGATACAGGCGCTGGTAACCGGCGCGATGCAACTCGCGCACCAGCGCCATCAGGCGCGCATGCGGCATGCGGTCGGGCGGCGCGCGGCGAAACAGGATCGGCTCGCCATCCGCGTGCTGCACTTCATCGGACGACAGATTCAAATCGAGCGTGCGGACCTCGCTGCCGAAACGCGCAGAGATCCAGCCTGTCAATAAATTGACCGACGTGATAACGCCATAGCCGCGATAGCGATGGAAAATGACGGTGCCTGGAGCGACGGGTTTCATGAATATATTGTTGAACAATAACGGTTGAAATTGAATGCAGGTTTGATGCAACGCCTGATGCACTAGGCATGCGGATAACGCCCGCTGCATCACGTGTGCGCCCGCGTAAAAAATGCCGCGTTCGGTACACTGTAAACCATTCCGGCGCATAAATCACCGGTTGCCATTTCGACTAAATTTCATCGCATTGTCGTGCATGAAAGCGAACTGTTGCGCCCTAATCGCGCCCATGCTGATTGTGCCGCCATATACGCGGCGGCGATTTTTTTAACGATGGGAGAGTCCCGGGCCGCTGCCGGATACGCCGCTGCCTGCGACGCGGGAAAACCGGTCATTGACCCGGCATGGCTGCACCGCGCCAGCAACGGCAATTGCTGCGCAAGGTGAGCAGCGCGATTGACGCCGGTGATGACTTGCCGGATGGCATGGCCTCGCGTTTTCCGGCGGTGGTCTGCTGCTCGCTGCTGAAAATTTCTCTCGTCAATTTCGGTGCCTCACAGAACGTTATGCATGATCTGCATAACCTGATGCGCACAATGCATTGGATTTTTTACATCATATTCACCTACGATGGCTATCAGTCTCGCGCTATCCGCGCGGACCGAAAAAAGTATTTCCCCAAAAGCAGCAAGGGGCTTGCGGAGTGGCGCATGACAGCCCACCCCTTGTAATGGTGAGCAACAGGAGGGTTCATGGATCTCGATGGCGATTACATCTTGGGTAACGGCGCGCTCCATGACCGATTTCGTCTTGCCACTGCGATTTTGGGCGCGCTTGTGTCGAATGCGCCGCGGCCCATGAGCATGTCGCAGCTGGAAGACCATACCGGGCGTCCGGCCAAAGAGTTGGTGAAATTATGCGGCAATCTGTGGCGCGCATTGTTGATGCGTCCCGATGCCAGTCTGCATGACGGCTGGGTGCTGGCCGGGCCGCCCAATGCGGTCACGCTGGAAGATGTGTTCCGCTGCGTGCTCGACACGCAGCCGGGACGCCGGAAAACCACCACGGCGAAAGCGGACCATCCGGACCGCACGCATCACGATGTCGATCTGCTGGTGATGCAGGCCACCATGGCCATCAATCAAAGCGTGTTTCAGCACCTGCGCCGGTTTTCACTGGACCGCCTGAAGGCCAGCGCGTCCGGCATGTCTTCATTCAGCCAGCATGCGCGACGCCGATCGTGCTACGGCGCCATGCCCGACTTCGCATAGCGCTCTGGCGCGATTTGCAGATAACCGTAGGATGCGCCCCGCGCGTTTGATGCCGCCTATCTCAAAACACCCTAAGCTTATCCTGCGGCAGCTGCAACCAGTACTCCCCTGCCCCCAGCTTGGGCGGCGAATACGCACGCAAGTAACGGTTATAGATTTCGGTCGAATTCATGTCGTTGTATTCGATCTTGATACCGGGGTACAGCGCATTGAAATCCTTGATCAGCGGCTCGGCCGCCTTGGAATCCGTTCACCATTGCCCGATCCATGGCGGATGGCTTGAGGTGCTGTGCCCGTTCTGCGGTGAGCCAACGCCCTACCGACTCAATGCGCATCTACTGAGTGTGCCATTTCGATGCGGGAATTGCCGTACGTTCTATTGCGCTCAGGCGCCCTACTTCGTGAAAAGAGAAGCACTTACTTCAGATTTTTATGCAACTGAGTTGCGTTGTTGATCCAAGCGATACCGGCACAAAACGCCAACACTGCAACGTCGACAGACTTGGCGATTGGCGACATGGGCTGCGAACAGAATCAGTCCGCCGCTTACCGCCAGCACCGCCTCGGTGGCTTCGCCGTAGAGGGGGCCTACTAACAACACCGCCGCGACAAAGCAAGTCAGGCCGATAGCGCCAAATACCGGGATTTGCCAGCGACGATGGATGATAAATCCGGGGATCAAGGCCAGCAGTGCCGGTAGTGTCACTAATTTTCTTGTCATGGCGCTGCCAAAATAGCGTACGCAGTGCGCCGGATAGCGCGCCGCGTACCGTGCAGCAGACGCAACCGCTATCAAGCACGACGGTGCTTTCTGCTGCTGTTTCGACCAGGTGATGGTCGAGCGCGACATCGCTTGCTTTTATCGGCATCAATGAACGCAACACAGTTGCATTTCATGATAATTTTTTTCAGCTGCATTGTGCGCATACGCCTTTTACCGTCAATTCGGCTTCCTGTGCGCGGTAGCCCTTCGGAATCGGTAGATCGTAATTTACGGGAACGTCCTCCAGGCATATCACCTTTTCACACTGTGTACATTTGAAGTGCGCATGATGATGCGCGCTTGTTTCACTGACATTTGCCAGGAAACGCCAAATACGGTCTTCACTTGTAAGGCGATGCGCCAGCTCCTTTTCTATCAACCAGTCAAGCACGCGGTATAACGTAACCCGATCCATCTTTTCGCCACCCAGTGCGTCTTCGATTTCGTGATGCGTTACTGCGCTGTGCCGCGCCAGGAGAATGGCCAACACTCGAATCCGGGCAGCGGTTGGCCGATTACCGCTGTGCTCGATCAGGCGTACGGCTTGCTCATGATGAGTCGGATGTTTCATCGCCAGGTTAAATGGAATATTTATGACTAATTTATTATAAAGATTTTATGGTGATTTGCAACTCTGTTGCATTTTGTTTGAATATATTTGGCTAAGCAATCACGCAAAATTATTTGTGTCGTGAAAAATAGAAAGGAGTAGGCGACTGCAATAGAACCGCTCGGAGGTATCAGCCATCTTCCCCTTTTAGAGTGAAAACTTATTCGGATAAGTTACCCTTTTAAAGAGAGGGTGGTCTTAAAACCCGAGCGACGCACGGTAAGCACGCCTTTGCCGCTCGCGCCCGAGACGGATGGTAATCTCCTCGAAATCGGTGGCGGCCGCTTTCAACGCCGCTTCCGGGCTCAATTGGCCGGCCACGGCTTCCGCCACATGCACGTCGAGCGCCTGCAAATAGCTGAAGGTGCCGGAAATACGCAGATAAGGAAGCTGCAGCTTGTTGCTGAAGGTGTCGAAGTAAGCTTGCGAATAGTCGCGGATGTCGGCTTCATTCCAACCTGCCTTCAGATATGTGTCGAGTTGTCCGCTGCCGTTGGGCGGCAGAAAGTGATAGGTGCGCCCCGGGTCGATGCCATCCCAGCCGCGCGCCGCATACACCCGTGACTTTTCCTTGTTCGCCATCAGCGCCAGCAGGTAATAGGTGGCTTCAGGCGCTTTCGAGAACTTCGAGATGACGCCGGCCCACGAACCGCCCGTGGTATTGCCAACCAAGTTGGGCTGCCCGGTCTTGACCCACTTGTGTTGCGCAATGCTGTAGTACTCGCCGGTGCCGGGCAACTGGGCCGCACCGATCTTGCCCTTGACCTTGCTATCCTCCTGCTGTGCTAGCGCGCCCAGGTCGCCCCAGGTGATGGCAAGTGCGATACGCCCGGCGAGGAAGTGTTTCCAGCTTTTCTGGATGTCCCAGTTAAGCATCTCCTTGGGTCCTCCCGACTTCACCAGATCGGCCAGCACCTTGAGCGCCTGCACATGCCCCGGGCTTTCCAGCAGCGGTTTCATGGTCTGCGGGTCGAACCAGTACAGCTTGGGATTGTCCGGGCCGATCACGAACGGGGCCGACAAGGACATGAAGTGAAACATGCCCTGGTTGCCAACCTTCAACGGCAGGATCAAACCATAGTCGGGCACGCCATCGCCGTTGAGATCCTTGCCGTTGAAGTATTCCGCCACGTCGCGGAACTGCGCCCAAGTCTTTGGCACGGCGAGCGCATAGCCGTATTTTTTCCTGAACGCGGCCTGGTGCTGCGGGTCCGCCAGCAGATCGCGCCGGTAATACATGACTTGGCCGTCGTGATCGTTGGCCACCATGTATTTCTTGCCGCCATAGGAAAGCAGGCTGCGCGGGCCAGGCAGCACATCGTCGATATTCCATTTGGGGAAGCGCGGGTCGTCGTAGTACTTGTCGTAGGAAATGAGGTAGTCGCCTGCCACCAGTTCGCCCAGCCACCAGGCGCCGGCAATTGACGCATCGTACTTGCCGGTGCCGTTCATCACATCGGAAAGAAAGTTGTCGAAAATCGATTCAGGTTGCATAAGGACGATGTTGAGCGCGGCGCCGGTGGCAGTCTCGAACTCTTCCTTCAACTCAAGGACAGGCCCTCCGATGGTGCGATTCTTTTCAACAATTATTGTCACGGTCTGGCCGACAAACAGGCAGTCGCCGGGCTTGCATGGTGGCGCCACCCTTGGTGGAACGAGGTTCCCCATCTTGACCGTGGATGCGCCCACAGGATCTGCAGGCGTCGGTTTGACGTCCTCGCCCCAAGTGAAGGCCGCGAGTGTCGATAATATCCATCCACAACACCACCGCTTGCCGTTCATGGCTTGCTCCTTTTCAAGATGATTGTTGCCGCTGCGGACGGCTTCAACCGAATAGCTGAACGCGCCTGGAATATGCTGATAAACGCAGATAAGGAAACTGCAGTCTGCTGCTGAAAACTCGGTAGGGCGGAAAAGCGTAGCGCCTTCTGCCGCATGAAATATAGGTAGGACTTACGCAATGCCGCCGTTTCTTCACAAGAAATACGGTGAGTACGTGTTTCTGAAAACGGCAAGCGATGCGTAAGTCTTATATACGATATAGCTTGCACTGATTAAGCATTCTACGGCCCTGTGCCGCTGCATGCGCGAGTATTTTGCATAGCCTACATTCCAGGCTGCATGTGTGCAGTGGCGACGAACTGATGACGGCCGCGCACAGCCATGCCTACTGTGGCTACCATGCGGTTTTGTGTGCAAACACTCTCCTATCCGCAGACGATGCAAAGCACAGGTCAGGTAGCTGGCCCCTCCACTCAAGTGAAATTCTTTCCGCCTTCAGTGAGGCCCCGGCGCAGCCCTCGCAACTGCGCCAGATCGGGCCAGAACATCAGACTGTTCTTCACTTGGCGCCCACCGTCTCCGGCACATAGACCATTGAGCCATTCTTGAGCCGATAAGCTGTGCCGGCCTTGCTGCCTTGTCCCTCGCCGATCTGGCCGGATGATTTGTATTGCTTGAGTTCATTTCCCTCTTTGACGACCATGGCCATGTCTGGCTGTCAGCCCAGGTGGCTTCGGCCGCAGATTCGCTCTTTTGCAGCGCCACGCCGTGGTCATCGAGCAGACCGCGCAAGGCCACCAGGTCCGGGTTCAGGCCGGCCTTGTCGAACGGTGGCGTCATGTGCGAGATCAGTGTCGCCATCCCACGCCGCTTTGCTTGCAGGCCTTCGCCCACCATATCGACGCTGTACGGATAGACTTGCGGCACCGCGCCGACGATGAGTTCGCCCGGATCGGCGTCGGTGAAGCCCACTTCCTTGCCCGGCGACACGCGCCACCCGTTCGACGATGGGCGCCTCGGCAATGTACTCCAGCCCGGTGGCCGCATCGCGGCGGCGTTCCTTGCTGGCGACCACGGTGGGCGCAACGATGCCGGCAAATTCCGGCCCTGATATTTGCCATGATCTCTCGTTGAGGTCCAGACCAAGGGGCGAATCCTCCCATTCCTTTTGGCTTGATTTGTACAAGGTGATGGCGTTGACCAGAGGCACGTCCAGGCGCGCCAGCACCGGTCCGATCTTGTCGGGTACGTTTCCCAGTTTCATGCTCAGCGCGACCACGGCAGCCACCCGGCACGGCCGGAAGCATCGATCAGGAAGCGTTCGACCGGCACCGGCGAGGGAAAACCATACACGGTCGCCACATTCAGTCCGCGCTGCTCCAGTGCCAGCGCAATGGCCTTGACTGACTCGTCGCTGCCGCCGATCGCCTGTCCTCGATTGATTGCCAGGCCGACTCAAGGCCGGCTCCGGGTACCGCCGCGCCGCGCCAGATAGGCCTCTGCGTAATCCTCGAAACGGTCGAACATCTGGCCGGAGACGGGGTCCCACAGCGCGGCCTGAGGCAGTTCGCGCGGCGGCGCGGCCTCGACCGGCAGGCGGAAATCGCGCCTGGCGAGGAAGCGGATCATGTTGGCTAGGTTCTCAGCCCCGCCTGCTTCCATGTAAGCGTTCAGGGTTGTGTCTTCGGTCAGGCCGAGTTTGGCCGAGACGCCCTGAACACGGTCAGCCAGTTGACCCCTTGCGAGTTGGCATTCTGCAGCGGCTGCAGCCCGTCCAGCAAAACCAGCGTGCGTCGCGTGTCCATGCCGCGCAGCGAAAAGCCGCCCTCGAAGGAGCCGGTCTGGCCGCTCTCGGCGCGCCCAAGAAACAGGCTGGGAACCTTCAGCAAGGCGTCACTGATGCGGGACACGTTTCTGTCCCCAACCTCTTTTTGGTTGATGACCGTCACTGCGGCTGGCGCATCGGAGACCTCGATGGCCGAACGCGTCGCCGTGACTACCACTGCTGGCAGTGTTTTTGTTTCAGTCTGGGCGAAGGTGGCGGCAGGTAGCGAAGCGAGCGCGGACAGTACCGCGCTCGCCAACCGGGTATGTTGGACGTGCATGATGATTCCTTGAAATTAGGCGAACGAAAAGGTCGCATCGACCTCAGCGCATGACAGCGATTCGGTCGGGGGGGAAACAGTGTTTTACAGCGATGCTCAGCCGTGAGGCGGTGCGCGAGAGGAAAAATGACAGAGGAGGGGCGCCTCCCAGGACGCGAAGGCGAGCCATAGGGCCAGCGTGTGGATGTTAGGGAGAAGCGGCACCAGGAACGGGACCGTGCCGATGCTATCGGCAAGGGTTGCGGCATCAAATGCGGCGCAGGAATGTTCAGTGTCATCGACACCATTACTCTGCGGTGTCGAGACATCCACCTGCAAGAGCGCGTGATGCCCGTGTTTTTCGCCGGCGTGCACGATCCTGTGGTGCAACCCTACCCATTGCGCCAATAGCAAAGCGGCCACCAAAATCAAGAAAATAGGGGCGTTGATCGATTGAAAGGATGGACGAAAAAATTGCATCAGACGAATTGGCAGCTCATTTTTTCAATGCCGGTGCGGCATCCGTCAAGCGGTAATACAGGCCCATCGGATCGTCGGCCAGCACTGCCAATTTCCCGGACAGGATGATCGGCGCATTGGAGCATTTGTTTGAGGACACTGCCGAGGATCAATACCCCCGCGAGATTACGCTCACCTTTCTGGTCGACCTGATGCTGGATGTCGCATGCGGCATTGAAGGTTGCGCGCGCATTCCAGCGCTCTGACCACGGCCAGCAAAGGCGCGGTGAGTGTGCCCGGTTCATTCGTTAGTTGGGGAATTAATTCTGTCTGAACCGCATTCCAGTATTGCGAGAATCGTTGGCGCAGGGTAGTGTTCATGCTGGGTGCATTGATTTTTTTTTGACAACTTAATCTTGCCAGGTTCTGGCTGCACCCGCCCTGCCTTTTTCGCTTTTCTGCAACCGCATTTCAAATAAATCCCGTTCGTTATTGGCGTTTTGCAAAAGCCTCCGATGATTTAAAAAATTATTCTTGGAAGACTTGACTGGTCAATACATATCAGCCTGGATGAAGTGAAACGGAATCCGGAAGCCCCCTCCTCCCGATTCTTGCCATTCGGACAAATAAATACTAGGATACCCCCTGCAGTATAAATTCCGATTAACACTCGTTGCCCAACGGAGATCCATTGTGGTTGATACGCCTCTCAAGATCGTGCACGGCACCGCTTTGACCGATCAACAAAAAACCGATTTGTTGCACCGCCTGGCGCGCGTTGAGGGGCAATTGCGCGGCGTGCAGAGATTGCTTGCGCAGGCGGCAGTGCCGGCGGATTGCGACTCCGTGGCGCAGCAGATGGCGGCGGCGCGCAAGGCGCTTGACCGCGCATTCGTGACCTTGCTGACCAGCGCCATTACCACGCATACCAGCGGCGCCGCCAACCTGGAAGAAGCGTCGGTCCGCGCCAAGACCCTGGCTGAAATGTTCGGCAAATTCGCGTAAGAACCGCCTCCCCCCTTTTGCAAAGGCAATCGTGTGCATGGCGTCATTCGCGGTTGCCTCTCCCTCCTCAGTGAATGTGCCGTCACAGGTAACATTCGCTGTCCGACCGATCATTTGCGCTTACGCTTTCTTGTAGGTACATTGATGGTTTTTAGCTCAAAATTCTTCCGAGTGTCCGTCATGGCCCAGTCATTCCGTTCAATTTGTATCGTGTCCACATTGCTGGCATCGCTGTTGCTGGCAGCATGCGGCGGTGGCGGCGCTTCGTCTACGACCACCGTTCCGGTCGTCACCGCCACGCCGGAACCGAATGCGCCGCAAGCGACCGGCAATACTGCGACTGACGGCTTCAACTGGTTCAATTTCCGTCGGCAACAAATCGGTCTGCAGGCAGTGGCGCGCCACACGGCAATTGATGCGGCAGCACAAGGTCATTCCAACTATCAGAAAATCAACGACGTCATCACGCATGTGCAAATCGCCGGCAAACCGGGCTTTACCGGCGTAACAACGTTTGATCGTCTTAATGCCGGCGGTTATGCATTGCCGCCGGATGGCTACGCCTACGGCGAAGTGATCGCGAGCACTAGGGACACCTCGGGTGCGCATGCGGCTGAAGAGTTAATTGGCGCCATTTATCATCGTTTCGTCATTTTCGAACCGATGTTCAAGGACGCTGGCGCCGGGACCGCTACCGCGCCCGGTGGATACACCTATTTCACGACCGACTTTGGCGCCATCGGTTTGACGACGCGCCTTGGAAGCGGCAAATTCGTGGTTTATCCATTTGCCAATCAGACAGACGTTCCGGCCAATTTTCTCAGCGATAGCGAAGATCCGGACCCGGTGTCGTTGCAAAATGAAATCGGCTATCCGATCAGCATCCATGCCGACATCGATGGCGTTGTCAACGTTGAGCCCGGTAATTTCACGGTACGGCCGCGCGGCGGCGCGGCGTTGCCGGTCAAATTGCTGACACAAGCAACCGACAAAGAACATACGGGCCCCTCGGTTGCTGCGATCATTCCGCTCAGTGCGCTGGCCCCCAACACTGTCTATGACGTGCAATTCATCGGCACCGTTAGCAATGCTGCCGTCAACCGCACATGGTCATTTACTACCCGATAAGTTCGCTCCATCAAGAGCCCTACTCCCGAATCCCCTCGACACTGAAATGCAGGGTTACCTCATCGCTGACAAACGGCACGTAGCGCCCGAGATTGAAATCGCTGCGCAAGATCTTGGCAAAGCCGTTCGCCCCGCACGCCTGTTTCAGATACAGGATCATGAAGCGGCAATGGAAGCGGGTAATCTCCAGCGATACCGGTTTGGTGATACCCGCGATGGTCAGTTCCCCATCGGCCCGCACCGGACGATCGTCGTCAAACTGTATGCCGGTCGATTTGAAGATGATTTTCGGATGGTTGGCGACATCGAAAAAACCATTCGACCGCAGCACGCTGTTGAACAGCTCGGATCCGGTGCTGATCGATGCCGCGTCGATCTGGATGTCGATGGCGCCGGTTTTGGCTGCCGCATCGAGCTCGATGGCGCCGAAATTTTTGTCAAAGCGCCCACGCTGCAGCGACAAGCCCCAATGCATGTATTCGAAGCTTGAAAACGTGTGCTCTGGATCGATCCGGTACAGTTCGCCGGCAGAGGCCGTAGTATCGACCAGCGCCAGGCAAACAAGCCATCTTTTGACTCTCCACATACCTCGTCCCAGCAGTGTTCTTTATCGAAGTGTAGTCAAAAAAAGCGATTCGCGTATACTCGGACCGGTGCTGCGGCGACGCGCAATCGACGGTAAATGATTGAACTTTTGTGAATCAGGCCGGTCTCTTACAAACAATAAAAACTCGTGAAATCGGCCGAATCATGATCTGTAATCTATGCTCATCGGTAGAACAAAACGTACGCAGCAACAAGCGGCACGAACGACTTCAACAAATCGGGCTGACCGAGCGCATTTCTCATGCAATCCGGGCCAAAGCCATCTGGGTGACGCGCCACCGATGCGAAATTTGCGAGGCCGAGTGGCGCCATGTGGACGATGCGAACGATCCTTGTGCCGGATGGTCGCTCGAAAGAACACCGCAATTGTGCGAATAAAGGGCGGCCGGGTTATTCGGCACGGCCCAAAAAAAGCCCGCTCACCTTGCGGCTGCGGGCTAATCTTCAATGCCAAGTCAGCCTTGAAGGAGACGCAGCCAATATATCGGAAGATGCGATTTCATCCTATCCCATGGATATGGCAGGCAAACCGGCGCATTGCATGATAAGCGCCGGCGCGGTTTGCTTCGCTGCCCCTGGCGCGCGTCTGGTCGTGCTCAGCGATTGTTGCCGCTCATTTGCCAATGCAAAACCGCGAGAAAATCACACCCAGCAAATCATCCGACGTGAATTCGCCGGTAATGCTGCTGAGCCGGTCCTGCGCCAGGCGCAATTCTTCCGCAAATAAATCCAGCGCCTGATCGCTGCTTGCCGCATGCAGCGCGGCCGTCTCCAGATGAATGCGCGCCGCTTTCAATGCCGTCAAATGCCGCTCGCGTGCGAGGTACAGCGATTCGCCGGTCTGCTGCCAGCCGGCCAGGCGCAGCAGTTCGGCGCGCAGCAAATCCATGCCGAGGCGGTCGGTCGCCGACAGATAGACGTGGGTGGAATCCGGCAGCCGGTCGATCGCAGGGCGGTGGCCGGACAAGTCGATCTTGTTCCATACCCGCATGACCGGAATGCCGACCGGGAAGCGTGCGGTGATTTCTTCATCGGCGCGCGTCGGGCCGCGGCTCGCGTCCAGCATGTGCACGATCACGTCGGCCTTGTCGACCGCGGCCCAGGTACGTTCGATGCCGATGCGTTCGACTTCATCGCCGGCGTCGGCCGCGTTGCGGATGCCGGCGGTGTCGATCACGTTGACAGGAATGCCTTCGAGCTGAATGGTTTCGGTCACCTTGTCGCGCGTGGTGCCGGCGATCGGCGTGACGATCGCGACATCGGACCCCGCCAGTGCATTCAACAAGGACGACTTGCCGACGTTCGGCTCGCCGGCCAGCACGATATTCAGGCCGTCGCGCAGCATTGCGCCTTGCGCGGCCTGCTGAAACACCTGTTCCAGAGCGGCGCGGATCTTTTCCAGCTGGCCGCGCGCATCGGATTTTTCGAGGAAGTCGATTTCTTCCTCCGGAAAATCCAGCGTCGCCTCGACCAGCATGCGCAAGTTGATCACTTGCCCGACCATGCCGTTGATCGTTCTGGAAAACTCGCCGGTCAAGGATTGCGACGCCGATTTCGCGGCGGCTTCGGTCGATGCTTCGATCAGATCGGCCACCGCTTCGGCTTGCGCCAGATCGAGCTTGTCATTCAAAAATGCGCGATGCGTGAACTCGCCCGGTTGCGCCAGGCGCAGGCCGATGTCGTGACCGGCATCGATGCAGCGCGCGAGCAGCATTTGCATCACGATGGGGCCGCCGTGGCCGTGCAGTTCGAGCACGTCCTCGCCGGTGTAGGAATGCGGCGCCTTGAAATAAAGCGCCAAGCCCTGATCGATCACGCTGCCGTCGGCATTCCGGAAGGGCAGATAAGTCGCGTGACGCGGCCGCAATTGCGCGCCCTCTTTCAAGCCGCACACCGCTTCGATGACGGGCGCGAGATTTTTGCCGGACAGACGTACTACGCCGATGCCGCCGCGTCCGGGTGCGGTGGCAATGGCAGCGATGGGAGCGGAATCGAAAGTCATGGAGTAATTTTACGTTTGTTGCACTGGCGCCAGCAATAAAAAAGCCCGGGAAATATTTTCGCGGGCTTTTTATGCGTGAAATACAACGGTGTTAAAAAATCAAGCCTTGCCGCCTTCCAGCTTTTTGGTGATCACCCATTGTTGCGCAATCGACAGCACGTTGTTCACGATCCAATACAACACGAGGCCGGACGGGAAGAAGAAGAACATCACCGAGAACGCAATCGGCATGAACATCATCACCTTCGCCTGCACCGGATCGGGTGGCGTCGGGTTCAGCTTGGTCTGGATGAACATCGACACCGCCATCAGGACCGGCAGGATGTAAAACGGATCGGGTGCGGCCAGATCATGGATCCAGCCGAGCCACGGCGCATTGCGCATTTCGACGGAAGCCAAGAGCACCCAGTACAACGCGATGAAGACCGGGATCTGCACCACGATCGGCAGGCAGCCGCCCAGCGGGTTGATTTTCTCGGTCTTGTACAGCTCCATCATGGCCTGGTTCATCTTTTGCGGATCGCCTTTGAAGCGTTCGCGGATCGACGTCATTTTTGGTGTGACCTGTTTCATCTTCGCCATGCTGCGATAACTGGCAGCCGACAGCGGGAAGAACAGCAGCTTGATCATGATCGTCAGCACGATGATGGTCCAACCCCAGTTGCCCAGCACTTTATGAATTTGCGTCATCAACCAGAAAATCGGTTTCGCAACGATGGTCAGCCAGCCGTAATCCTTGACCAGTTCCAGACCGGGCGCGATTTTTTCCAGTACGGCGGACTCTTGCGGGCCGGAATACAAACGCGCATCGGTTGACACGCTGGCGCCGGGAGCGATCGTGCCGAGCGGCTGGATAGTACCGACTGCGTACAGGTTGGTGTCGACTTTCTTGGTGAAGATTTCACGCGGGGTCTTTTCGGTCGGTACAAACGCGGACACGAAATAATGCTGTACTAATGCGATCCAGCCATTGTCGGCTTTCTTCGCATGCTCTTCTGTGCCCTTCTCGATTTTCTCGAAAGTGAGCTTCTGGAATTTTTCAGCATCGGTATACACAGCCGGGCCGGTAAAGGTGCTGTAGAACTTCGATTCGCCTTCCGGCTTGCTGCCGTCACGCACCAGCTGCAGATACAGCGACGGCGCAATCGGCGCACCGCTATTGTTGGTCACCGTATGCGTGACGTCGATCGTGTAATCGCCGCGCTTGAAGGTGAATGTCTTGGTCAGCTTGACGCCGCCTTGCTCGGATTCCAGCACCAGTTGCACCTGGTTGTTGCCGTCGAGCGAACGCGGGCCGGGTTTCGCGACAAAGCCCGATTTGTGATTCGGAAAATCGCCGCCGATCAAGCCGGATTCGGCTAGATAAGTACGGGCCGCGCTGCTGTCGAACAGCACAACATTCTTTTTCGGATCGACGGTGTCGCGGTGCTTCAACAGTTCCAGGCGCTTCAGCTGTCCGCCGGCGGTATCGATGTCCGCTTTCACCAGATCGGTGGTGATGGTAATGCGCTCGCTCTGTATCGGCGTGGTGCCGGCCCCTGATGCGACCGGCGTGGCGGCCGGCGCCGTATTGCCGGCGCTGGCTTGCGGCACATCCGACTTCGCGGGCGCCGCGCTGCCGGCGCCGGCAACCGGTTTGGCTTGTTGCGTTGCAGTCGGGAAGAACATCGATGGCTTGCCGGTATAGCGCATCCAGTTGTCCCACAGGATCAGGATGGACAGCGAGAACACAACCCACAGGACGGTACGTTTGATATCCATAAGTGTACTTAGAAGGGATTTTTACGAGTGACTGCAGCCATGTGGGGCCGCAGAAGGGTTTTTGGAAGGGTTTTCCGGCACCGGATCGAAACCGCCCGGATGCCACGGATGACATTTGCACAAACGTCTGGTTGCCAGCGCACAGCCTTTCAAGGCGCCATATTTCTGAATGGCCTCGACCGCGTAATTGGAACAGGTCGGGAAAAACCGGCACTTCTGTCCCAGAAACGGGCTGATGCCTAACTGGTATGCCCGCAGCAGCAGCAAGAGCAGCGTTTTCACTGCTGCACTCCCGCCACGCTTTGCGACTGGAACAGACGTGTCAGTTCCGACCGCAGTTGTGCTTTCAGTGCGGCCGACGTGGCCGGACCGCTCTTGCTATTGACCGGTTTGGACAAACGCACGATACAGTCGATGGTGGGCAATGACGCCTGCCGGAACAACTCGCGCGTGACACGCTTGATGGTATTGCGCGTGACGGCGCGTGGCGCGAACCGTTTGGCTGCGACCACTCCCAGGCGGGCATGGGAAAGCTGGTTGTCTCGGATATACAGCACGAAATGCGCTGTGCGCTGGACAGGGCGCAAACGAAAAACGGATGAAAACTCATCCGTTTTAACGATGCGCCGATCGCGAGCGTAGTTCTGTGAACGATCGCCGGTCACGCCAGCTACAAGCAGTGCGACGTTTGGCTTACGCAGCCAAACGTTTACGGCCTTTGGCGCGACGTGCATTGAGCACAGCGCGACCGCCGCGGGTTGCCATGCGTGCGCGGAAGCCATGGGTGCGCTTGCGGCGAACGACGGAAGGTTGGTAAGTACGTTTCATTATTGGACTCGCTCATCAGCAAAAAATAAATCGGATCAATCACGCCCATCGCGCGTGCTTCTGCGCCGCTGGTGCGTGCTGAACCAACAAGCGGCCAACACAACATCCCAACATCCCGGGTAGTGAACCCTGAATTAGACAGCATTTTCCGCTTGTCTGTCAATAACTTAGCGTCGTCCAACCAAAGATGCCAAAGCGTCATTCATTATAGAAATAAAGCGCTGCCTGTGGATAACTCGGTCCGTCAAGGGTAGAATAGAGGCAATGTGTGGCACGCCACGGCGCGGTCAAAAAAGCCCGCGCAACCGTAGTAGCGACAATGTCGCCACACCATTTCACTAAGAAGATGCATGGATAATTTTTGGCAGACGTGCTCCGCACAACTGGAGCAGGAGTTGACGCCTCAACAATTTAGCGCATGGATCAAACCGCTCACGCCTCTCGATTTCGAAGAGGGGCGGCTGCGGATTGCTGCGCCGAATCGCTTCAAGCTGGATTGGGTCAAAACCCAGTTTTCCAGCCGTATTACTGCGCTCGCCGCCGAATTCTGGGAGGCGCCGGTCGATGTCCAGTTCGTGCTCGATCCGCGTCTGAACGCCGCCAGGAAACCAAGCGCCATGCCCGCTCCGGTTGCCGGCCATAACGATTACAACGGCGCCGATATACCCGATCGCGTGACCGAAGCGCCGGTGGAAGCGGCGCCGCGGCGCGACCAGAGCCGCATCAATACTGCCCTTACGTTTGACAGTTTCGTCACCGGTAAAGCCAACCAGTTGGCGCGCGCCGCCGCGATCCAGGTCGCCAATAATCCGGGTATTTCTTACAATCCGCTATTCCTGTACGGCGGCGTCGGCCTCGGTAAAACCCACTTGATCCATGCGATCGGCAACCAGGTCCTGGCTGACAATCCGAAGGTCAAGATCCGTTACATCCACGCCGAACAGTATGTTCGTGACGTAGTGACCGCTTACCAACGAAAAGGTTTCGACGAGTTCAAGCGCTATTATCATTCGCTGGATTTATTGCTGATCGACGATATTCAATTCTTCGGCGGCAAGAGTCGTACGCAGGAAGAATTCTTCTATGCGTTCGAAGCGCTGATTGCAGCCAAGAAACAAATCATCATCACCAGCGATACCTATCCGAAAGAAATCACCGGCATGGATGATCGCCTGATTTCACGTTTCGACTCCGGTTTGACGGTCGCCGTTGAACCGCCTGAACTCGAAATGCGGGTTGCGATTCTGCTCAAAAAAGCAATACAGGAGGGCGCGGTTTTGTCCGACGACGTCGCATTTTTCGTCGCCAAACACCTGCGCTCGAACGTGCGCGAACTGGAAGGCGCGTTGCGCAAGATTCTTGCGTACTCCCGGTTTCATGGCAAAGACATCACGATTGATGTTGTCAAAGACGCATTGAAAGATTTGCTTTCGGTCCAAAATAGACAGATATCGGTCGAAAATATCCAGAAGACCGTCGCCGACTTTTTCAACATCAAGGTGGCGGACATGTACTCCAAGAAACGTCCCGCCAACATTGCGCGTCCACGCCAGATCGCGATGTACCTTGCCAAGGAATTAACGCAAAAGAGTTTGCCCGAAATCGGCGAACTGTTCGGCGGCCGCGATCATACGACCGTATTGCATGCGGTGCGCAAGATCGCCGCCGATCGCAGCAAAAGCCCGGAATGCAATCATGAATTGCATGTGCTGGAGCAGACCTTGAAAGGCTGAAGCCGCTGCCTATCGGCCTGTGGATAACTTTGTGGATATCCATGGAGGGCGTTGTGAGGTTGTGGTGAATATGTTGCAGAGCAGTGTTGGAAATCAGGTAAAAGCGGCGCCGCACGGTTTCATTATTAAGGGCCCTTTTCTGTCAAAATAGCGTGTTGGTTTGCATCTGTTTCACTTGTAATGGTTTGACCGAGGAGCGGTAAGAAAATGGCTGACGCACGTATTTTCTTAGCGCTGCTTAACCCTGTTTTAGCTGAGCCATTGAAAAGCATCCGTTAACTATTATTACCAAGGATAAGACTATGCAATTGGTCAAAACCCACAGAGACACGCTACTACGGCCACTGCAAATTGTGAGCGGTATTGTCGAGCGTCGGCATACGTTGCCGATTCTGGCCAATATCCTCATTCGCAAGGACGGCGAACGCGTTTCTTTCCTGTCCACCGACATCGAAGTGCAGATCACCACGCACGCGCAAGTCGGCAGCGGCGACGATGTTGCGGCAACCACGGTGGCCGCGCGCAAGTTGCTCGACATCCTGCGCGCACTGCCCGACTCCAACGATGTCTCGCTCACCCTCGCCAACAAGCGCATGACGGTGCAATCCGGTAAATCGCGCTTTGCATTGCAAACACTCGCGGCCGAGGAATTCCCGACCGTCGCGCAAGCCGAGCACTACAACGCCAAAGTCACCTTGCCGCAAAAAACGCTGAAGCACCTGTTCAACATGGTGCACTTTTCGATGGCGCAGCAAGACATCCGTTATTACCTCAACGGCCTGCTGCTGGTGGTCGACGGCAAGAACGTGATCGCAGTGGCGACCGACGGTCACCGTCTCGCGTTTTGCCAGGTCGAAACCGAACAGGATTTCCCGCGCCAGGAAGTGATTATCCCGCGCAAGACCATCATGGAATTGCAGCGCTTGCTGGAAGAAAACGACGACCCCGTCCTGCTCGAAATCGCCAACAACCAGGTCAAGCTGACCTTCGCCGATATCGAATTGATTTCGAAACTGGTCGAAGGCAAGTTTCCGGATTACACGCGCGTGATTCCGAAAGGTTACAAGAACGATTTCACGATCGGCCGCGACCAGTTGCTGCGCTCGTTGCAGCGCGCCGCGATCATGACATCCGACAAGTTCAAGGGCGTGCGCTGCATCGTCACACCCGGCAGCATGAAGGTCAGCTCCACCAATGCCGACCAGGAAGAAGCTGTTGAAGAAATCGAAATCGACTACGGCGGCGACAGCGTCGATATCGGCTTCAATGTGACTTACCTGCTCGACGTGTTGAACAACCTCAAGGGCGACTACGTCAACATCGCCCTCGGAGACGCCAATTCATCGGCGCTGATCACAGTTCCCGACAATGCTGATTTCAAATATGTCGTAATGCCGATGCGCATTTGATTTGGCAGGAAACACCATGTGACGAGGGGGCCGCGAGATGAATGCGAGCCCCTTTGCCACATTTAAGAAACCTTGTTTATAGCCATTCAAGCGCCTTCCCCCTGCCAGGGGAAAGCTTGGGATGGGGGTGGTGCGGTTGGTTAAACGCCAATGTCTGCACGAGAAAGGTGCTACCCCTACCCTAGCCCTCCCCCTGCAAGGAGGAGGGAGCTGAATCGCCACTTTTGTTGTTAGCAGCAGTAACCGTTTTTTCAGAAGGCAGCCATGTCCGCGATTCCTCAAGAGCAACCCACCCCGCCGCAACAGTC
>CAMLDH010000030.1 GCA_946478765.1 uncultured Oxalobacteraceae bacterium
GTCTATAACGTGGCGCCCGACAAGATCGCGCGCATTCCGGCGGTGCGCCATATCGACGGCACGGCGCGCGTGCAAACCATCAATCGCGCGCAGCATCCGCTGTACCACGAGGTCGTGCGCGCGTTCGGTCAACGCACCGGCGTGCCGGTGCTGATCAATACTTCCTTCAATACGCGCGGCGAACCGATCGTCTGTACCCCGCGCGACGCGCTCGAATCGTATTGCACCACGCCGCTCGACGCGCTCGCGATCGGCAGCTTTCTGCTGGAAAAATCGGCATGAAGCGCACCATACCCCGCCGCACCGCGCCCCGCCGGATCGCCCTATTGCGCGCATTGCAATTGGGCGACATGCTGTGCGTGGTGCCTGCATTGCGCGCATTGCGGGCCGCCGTGCCGCATGCCGAGATCACCTTGATCGGGCTGCCGTGGGCATCCGCTTTCGTGCAACGCTTCAGCGCGTATCTGGACCATCACATGGTGTTGCCCGGCATGCTCGGTTTGCCGGAACAGGCGGCGGCCGCCGATGCGCTGCCATCCTTCATCGCCGCCGCGCAACAGCGGCGTTTCGATCTCGTGATCCAGTTGCATGGCAGCGGCATTCTGACCAATCAATTGGCGATGCAACTGGGCGCTGCGCATGTCGCGGGCTTTTATCTGCCGGGCCACGATTGTCCGGATGCGACGCGCTTTTTACCGTGGGTGGCACAGGAGCATGAAGTGTTGCGCGCGCTGCGCCTGATGCGCTTTCTCGGGTTTGCGCCGCAAGGCGACGCACTCGAATTTCCGCTAACCGCTGCGGATGATGCCGCATTGCAGCGCTGCGAGGCGATCCTGCCGCCGCCCGGCAGCTACGCGTGCATCCATCCCGGCGCACGCTTGCCGAGCCGGCGCTGGCCGCCGCAACGTTTCGCCGAAGTGGCCGACACGCTGGCGCAGGCCGGCCTGCACATCGTCTTGACCGGCACCGCGCAGGAAGCGGCAGTGACGCAGTCCGTCATTGCAGCAATGCGTGCGCCGGCCATCGACCTTACCGGCCAGACCGGGCTCGGTGCGTTTGCGGCGCTGATTGCCGGCGCGCGTCTCGTGGTGTGCAACGACACCGGTGCGTCGCACATGGCAGCGGCACTGGCGACGCCCAGCGTGGTGATTTGTTGCGGCGCCGATCCGCAACGCTGGGCGCCGCTCGATCATCGGCGTCATCGCATGGTGTTTCACGATGTGTTTTGCCGGCCTTGCATGCACGTCACCTGTCCGATCGGACACCCGTGCGCGCTGGGCGTTGGCGTCGACACGGTGGTGCAGCAGGCGCGGCAAGTGCTGCTGGAAAATAAGCGCGTCGAAGGCGGCATCGTTGCGGCTCGGGAACCCGGCGCGGCGCGTGACGGCGTGTATTCGTCATGAGAGAGACCCATTGCAAGCGCGTCCTGGTGACCGGCGGCGCCGGCTTTCTCGGTTCGCACCTGTGTGAATTTCTGCTGGCGCAAGGTCACGACGTGCTGTGCGTCGATAATTTCTACACCGGCAGCAAGCGCAATATCGCGCATCTGCTGGAGCATCCCTGCTTTGAATTGCTGCGCCACGATGTCACGTTTCCGTTGTATGTCGAGGTCGATGCAATCTACAACCTCGCCTGCCCGGCGTCGCCGGTGCACTACCAGAACGATCCGGTGCAAACCACCAAGACCAGCGTGCATGGCGCGATCAACATGCTGGGGCTGGCCAAGCGGGTCAAGGCGACCATCCTGCAGGCATCCACCAGCGAAGTGTATGGCGATCCGCTGTGTCATCCGCAAATCGAAGGCTATTGGGGCCATGTGAATCCGATCGGTTTGCGTTCCTGCTACGACGAAGGAAAGCGCTGTGCGGAAACCCTGTTCATGGATTACCGGCGCCAGCACAAGCTGGCCGTGAAAATCGCGCGCATCTTCAATACCTACGGGCCGCGCATGCATCCGAACGACGGCCGTGTGGTGTCCAATTTCATCGTGCAGGCGTTGCAGCACCGGCCGCTGACGATCCATGGCGATGGCCGGCAAACCCGTTCGTTTTGCTATGTCGACGACATGATCGGCGGCTTCGATCGCTTGATGCGCAGCGCGGACGATTTTGCCGGACCGGTCAACTTGGGGAACCCGGCGCAATGCACGATACGCGAGCTGGCCGAAACAATCATTGCGATGACGCACTCGCGCTCGACCATCGTGTTTCATCCGCTGCCCAGCGACGACCCGGTGCGGCGCTGCCCCGATATCACGCTGGCGCAAAGCCGCCTTGGCTGGCAGCCGACCATCGGCCTGCAAGAAGGATTGCAGCGCACGATCGATTATTTCAGGCAGCCGTCGCCGCTATCTGGCGGATTTCAAGCAGGCGAAACGGTCGCGTTCGATCGCCCGCCGGCACCGCCGGTGCGCCCGTAAAACGTCTGTAAAACGCCTGTATAACTCGGGCATGTAGCTTGCATGACTTCGGCTCAACGCGCTTCGCATCCACACCGGCACCGGTTGGCAGCAGTGTCGATGTCGAAGCCGCGACATTGCCGAGTCGGTAACTGCATGAAGAGAAGGAAGACAATCATGGCGCATTCCACAGAACGGTTCCAGCGTCGCATCGCAACTTTCAAGCGGACTTTATTGCTATTCATGTTGTGCGCGTTTTCCTTGTCCGCATGTAATCGAACGGATACGCCGTCGCCGCCCGCAACACCGAAACCGCAGACCGGCGCGGGATACAAATTTTCAGAGGGATTGAAGAAAGCCATTTATTCCTATTCGGCCAAGCCGGACGCATCCTATCCGGTCAACCATCCTGTCACGCAACACCCTATCGAGCTGGAAACCTGATGCAGGAATGGATCGTAGGATGGGTAGAGCGCAGCGACCCTTGCAGGGCGCGCCTGCGCTTGCAAGCGCAGGCCGTTCCGCAGGCGTGCAGCATGCCGCACGAAACCCCTGCTGCACCCCATCGGCGTCATGGCTACCGTCGCTTGAAATAACCTATGACTACCACCAGTGACGAGCCGGATGTTGCGGCGCACGGATTGTCGCGGCTTTCGCTTTGGAGCGCGACGCAAGCGCCGCAGAGGTTTCCGGCCCTGAGTACCGATTTGAGTGTGGACGTCGCGATCGTCGGCGCCGGCATCACGGGCATTACCGCGGCCGCGCACATTGCCGGCAGCGGGCGCACCGTGGCGGTGCTCGAAGCGCGGCGCGTCGGGCAGGGAACGACGGGGCACGCCACCGGCAACCTGTATGCGTTAGTCGATGAATACCTGCACACCCTGGCCAAAAAATGGGGCGACGATCATGTGTCCGCCATTGTGCAATCACGTGTCCGCGCAATGAATGCGATCGAGCAAAATGTCGCGGCGTTTCATCTCGATTGCCAATTTTCACGGCAGCCGATGGCCTTGTATTCGACCACGGATGCGCTCAGTGAAAGTCACGACATCGAGGCCGAATACCATGCGGCGATCCGCGCCGGACTCGATGCGCGCATGACGAACGATCTGCCTTTGCCTTTCATCGTCAAAAAAGCGATGGTGGTGCGCAACCAGGCGCAATTTCATCCGCTCCGCTATGTCCAGCAATTGGCGGCGGCGATTCATTCGCAGCAATGCCGGATCCATGAAGAATCGGCAGTGGTGGACATCGACGAAAAAAACGGCGTGGTCAATACCGCCGCGCATACGGTGCGCGCCGACCATATCATCCTGGCGACGCATACGCCCAAGGGGTTCAATCTCGTGCAGACCGAACTCGGGCCCTATCGCGAATACGCGGTCGCCGCGCAACTCCGAGAGCCGCAACTGCCGGGCGGAATTTTCTGGAGTACCGGACAAAAGCCGACCTCGACCAGGGCGGTCATGTTGGACGGAAAACCGTATCTGATGATGATAGGCGAAAAGCACAAGACCGGCCAAAACACCGATCCCGAGGCGGCCTACCGGACCCTGACCGAATTGCTGCGCGCGCGCTTCGCGGTGCAGTCGATCGATTATCAATGGTCGGCGCAACATTATCGCGCCGCGGATGGCCTGCCTTACATCGGCAGCAGCGCCGGTGCGTCGTCCCTGTATATCGCCACCGGCTTTGCGACCGATGGCCTTACCTACGGCACCGTGGCCGGCAAGATCATTGCCGATGAAATCTGCGGCATCGACAATCCCTATGCCGCGCTCTATTCGCCGCGCCGCTTCACGCCGGTGAAGTCGGCCAAAAATTTCCTGAAAGAGAATTTGAATGTCGCCGGCCGTTACATCAGGGATTACGCCACGACCCCGGCATTGAAACATTTTTCGAACGTCAAGCGGGGCGAGGGCGCCTTGGTCGATGTCGAAGGCGCCAAGCTTGCCGTATACCGCGACGACGCAGATCGATTGCATATTCTGTCGCCGGTATGCACGCACCTGAAATGCATTGTTCACTGGAACCGGGTGGAACGCAGTTGGGATTGTCCCTGCCACGGCAGTCGATTCAATTACGATGGCGCAGTGATCGAAGGGCCGGCATTGATGCCGCTGCGGCGTCACGATACGGCGGCGGAGGCAGACTCCGACGCAGTGTCGTCACCTTGACCGGATAGGGGGAGCGAAACCATGAGTACGACCGTAAAGCGATTCAAGAACAGGCAGCAGGCCGGTGAATTATTGGCAAAACGCCTGATCGCCTGCAAGCATCGATCCGATGTCGTGGTGTTGGCATTGCCGCGCGGCGGCGTGCCGGTCGGATTTGCAGTGGCAACGACATTGGAAGTGCCGCTCGACATCATGCCGGTGCGTAAGCTCGGCGTGCCGGGGCGGGAAGAATTTGCGATGGGCGCCATTGCCAGCGGCGGCTTATGCGTGGTGAAAGCGGAAGTTGTCGAAATGTTCGATATACCGACCGACGTGATCGAGGCGATTGCCAAGCGCGAACTGCATGAAATCGAGCGCCGCGAAAGGTTGTATCGGGCTGGCCAGCCCGCGTTGCCCTTGCATGGAAAGACCGTGATTCTGGTCGATGACGGCGTGGCAACCGGCGCAACCATGCTGGCCGCGGTCAAGGCAACGCGACGGGAAAGTCCGGCCAGGGTGATCGTCGCGGCGCCCGTTGGGGTAGCGGCAAGCTGCGAGGAGTTGCGGCAGGAAGCGGACGAAGTCGTTTGCTTGCGCACGCCGGAGCCGTTTTATGCAGTCGGCTTGTGGTATGAAGATTTTGCGCAAATGACGGATGCGGAAGTGACGCAACTTTTGACGCAGGCCCGGCAATCGGAATTTACCGTCCATGATGGCGCGGATCGGACGGGTCAATCGGGAAAAGGAAATGCCGGGCATCACGGGCGGCATGCGTGATCGTGCGATAGATGTCCTGTGTGTAGATTCTTCAGGAATCGGAAAAATTTTCAGTGACAATGAAAAACACGCTACCTAATCAATCACGCAAAATTATTTGTGTCGTGAAAAATAGAAAGGAGTAGGGTGCGCTTGCGCACCATTGCGATCCACCGCAGCATTGGTGCGCAAGCGCACCCTTTCTGGTTTCAATCGCCGGCTTGTCTCGCATTCGCCTTTATCGCATTTTCAAACGGGTGCTAACAATCGCAACGCGGCGTGCCAGCTACAGCACGGCAAATATTGACCTCATGGAACTTTCTCCGGCGAATTTCCACCTACCATACTGCTTGGCAGTAAATCTATATTACTAAAACAATATGCCGCTGCCACGACACCTATGCGCTCCTGATGCAACAGACCTCGCACAGAGAGCATCATTTTTCGAAAAAAAATACCATGATGGACACTTCTATTACACACCTTTCGCCTTCTTTCACGCCCTCATTTCATCAGCCGATGCAGCTCGATCGCGTGGATGAGGCGGGACCAAGCAACAGCGCTTCGCCGTTACGCGAGCCAACATGTCAGGAAGAAAAAAACTACACGCAGACGAAATATCGTTCGATAGATGCATTCTTCAAGCACGAAGATTTCGGCACTTTCAAGAAACAGTACACGGACACGCTGAATAATATCGCTACCTTTGTGCGCACCAATGGCGACAAGATCAAGCCACCGCTGACGGAAGACACCAAGAAGTCAGTCGAAAACGATCTTCAGCTATTGAAGGACCGTTTGTTCAAAAACGATGGAAACGCTTTTCGCATCGATCCATCGATAGATCACAGACCGTTCATGTACGGAACGGCAAAAGAGATGTTCCATGTATTCTCCCGCCTGTTGGAAAATGAGAGTCTTCCGCTGCAAAACCGCATCAATGCCACTGTTTTGTTTTCTCCCAGAGCAGGTGCTTGCCAAGCGGAAATAGGGGCGGATTTGCAAGACACGATTCGGAAATTGACAATATCCAATGCTGGCTTGAAAGGCGCTGCATATAAAGTGAAATTAATCATGATGGAGCAGTTGATCGTTGAGTATGTCAAGAAAAATCATCCCGGAATCGGCCCATTCATGGAAATACATTACGTTGTTGCCTATCACAACGCCATGTCCAAAAGCATGGGAGTGCAGAATCGAAACGACTCGATTGCCGCTGACTTGCTGCTCAATGGGCGCATCACGCTGAATAACTTAAAACAATGCAGAGAATGCGTACTTAAAAAGCTGAAACCGATGAATGTGGCCGATGCGATGACCACTGACTATCTTGACCGAATCGAAAGCGCTGTCCTCCGAGAAGGGGATTGATCCCAACAATATTTCCTGTGACGAAAATTAGAGAGTGACGGACTACCAGCCCGCCGCCGCGCGCAGTCCCTCAATCAACGCCGCCCGCACGCCCCGCCAATGCCGCGCCCCCGACAAAACATGCTTCTGATTGATTTCCACCTCAATCCCGGCATAACGCTCCGCCCCAAATCGCCGCCGCAAATACACGGTCAACCCATCCGCCGTGCCGCGGTACGGATAATTCAAGCGCGTTTTCAACCCGGACGTTTGCGCACGCAGCGCATTTTTCCAACATGCGCACAATGCGGATTCCGCCCGGCGCGCCGGATCATACAGCAAGCCGATGTCGGCATTGCGCACATTGCCGTCGAGTTCAGGCGTAAAGCTATGACTGGAAATGTGAATGACGCGCTGACCGGAGGCGAGCATCTGCGCAATACACGATTCGACCTTGTCCCGATAACGCAGGTAATGCCGCTCCAGGATTTCCTGTCGTAATGCGGGCGGCGCATGGCGCGTGAATTCGGAGTAAAGACGCGGATGGGCGATGGAACGGTTAAGGTCGATCAACAGGCGGCTCGTGGTTGATGCGAAGAGCGGCGCATTCAGCGCACGCGCCAGTTCGCGCGCCAACGTCAAGGCGCCGGCGTCGAAGCCGCGGTGCGTGCACAGCACCTGCGCGGCACTCGCGAACAAAGGGCGAT
This sequence comes from uncultured Oxalobacteraceae bacterium, assembly GCA_946478765.1. Next base: position 7,368 of record CAMLDH010000030.1, read on the forward strand.
AGCGGGGCGGTATGCGATTGCCGCCATGCTCGCAGGTAACAACGAAATAGACCGCATCACGATGCAGCCTATTCACTGGCATCGACAAACATCCTGCCGTCAGCCAGGCAATCGCACAAGCGCCGATACACCGCCTGCAGATGCGATCGCGAATCGTCGTCGCCGACGGCGCGCAGGATGCGGCGCGCCAGAGGGCCGTGTTCCAGCATCACCTGCAATTGCTGCCACCACACGGCGGCATGCAGCGTATTGTCGCGCATCATTTTTTCAATCAGGTGCTGCCACAGGGCGCGCGCGGCGCAGCGTGCAGCGGGGAATCCAAGCAGCTTCAGATAATCGGCATCATGGATCGTCGCTTGCTCCGCATCGCGGATGCAGGCCAGAAAAATCTGCGCAAGCGCATCAGTGGCGATCGATTGTTGCGCGGCAAGCGAGGCCGTCTTCCCAAAATAGAGCGCGTGAACGACGGCGATCACCGCTGCTGCAATCGCCAGATCCGCGTTCGGACATTCCTGCGTATCGATGACGCGAATCTCGATGGCGTTGCGATCGAAGCGCGCGATGGCGCCGCGCGAATTCAACCATTCATGCTGCAGGATGCGGTGCGGGTCGAGCGGCGCGATGGCGCGATACATCGGCGCCAGAATGTTCTCTTCGTACTCGGCACGGCTGGAAATCGTATCCGGAATGATGCGCCCCGCAATCGATGGAAAGTCATTGGCATTGGTGCGATAGACTTCCATGCGGGTATCGGCGAAGCCGGTGTGCTTGCCGTCCGCAATCGGCGAACTGGCCGCCAGGGCCGGGATGATCGGCAGCACCAGGCGGATGGCGGCATGCAGACGGGCAAACTGGCGGTCGTCGGCAAACGGCAGATTCACATGCATGCTTTGCAGGTTGGCCCACCCATGGCTTTTGGTGTTGAAAATGCGCGCATACGCGTGATAAATCTCCGCATGATCATGCGGCCAGAGATGGGTTTCCCTGCGCGGGTCCATCCAGGGGTGCATTGCCGTGGGCATCAGACGCGCATCCAGGATACGCAACAACGCGTTGATGTGCCGTACCTCGCGCTGGAATGCCGAGGGCAGGTAAGTGATCGCGGCAGTGGGGCGCGGGTTCTTGAGTTCGATCAGATGCCGCGCCATTTCATTCGACCAGCCCAGCATGCCGCGGCTGAGTTCGCTGGTGTCCATACCCGCCTCCAGATGCAGCAAGCGGTCCGCGACAGGGCGAATCGACAGATCGGCGCCATCGACAATCGCGTATTCGATCTCGATGCCGTAACCCATGAAGGCGTCCAGCTTCATGGCGCCATGCTCCCTTTGCGCGCCTCGATGCGCTTGCGAAACACGCTCATGATTTTGCGGTACAACACATCATGCAACACGCCGTCTTCATTGCCGGCGTCGATGCTCGGATTGTCGTTGATCTCGATGACGTAGCAGCGCTGGCCGCGCTGTTTCAGATCCACGCCGTAGAAGCCATCGCCGATCAGGTTGGCCGCATTCAATGCGGTATGCAGCACATCCGGCGGGACTTGCGCCAGCGCGACTGCCTCGGTGCGGCCTTCGCGCAAGGGCGTGTCGTGCGTGTGTTGCAGAACCTGCCAATGGCCCGGCACCATGAAATACTTGCAAGCGTAAAGCGGCTGGCGGTCGAGAACGCCGATCCGCCAATCGAACTCGGTCGGCAGGTATTCCTGGGCCAGGATCAGTTCCGATTTTTCCAGAAACGCCTGCGCTTCGGCCGTCAGTTCTTCCGTCGATTGCACTTTCACGACGCCGATCGAAAAGGCGCCATCCGGTTGTTTCAGTATGCAGGGCAAGCCCAGAACCGATGCGATCTGCGCGATATTGTCGCGATGTACGGTCAGTGTTTTCGGCATCGGAATCCGGTGCCGCTTCAACAATTCGGTCAAATACACTTTGTTGGTGCATTTCAAAATAGAGTCGGGATCGTCGATCACCACCATCCCGGCCACGGCGGCGCGGCGTGAGAGTCGATACGTGGTGTGATTGACCCGGGTGGTGTCGCGAATGAATAGCGCGTCGAACTGCGTCAGCCGCTCGCTGTCGTCTTTGGTGATGACTTCGGTGCGCATGCCCAGCACTTCGGCGGCCTCCTGGAATTTTCGCAATGCGACCGGGTTGGACGGCGCTACCGGGCCCGATGCATCGGCATCGTCGGCACTATGCAGTATCGCCACGGTGGGTTTCTGTGCCGCCGGTTCACGTGCGCGCCGCATGTGGCCCTGCGCGCAATCGGCCGCAGCGTGCGTCATCGCTGAAATGTCCTGGGGCGGAACGTCGGCTGCGGTCAGTGCCCGTACGCTGCGCAACATCCATTTGCCGTGCGTTTTTTCGAAACGCACATGCAACAGCGGCATGTGCAATAGATTGAACAATTGTTCGCCGAGTTGGCGATGCCGCCGTTCGGCATCGCGGCCGAAATAAATGCGCATGTCGAAAGAAACCTGCCGGATATCGGCAAACGATGATTGCATCAATTCATCCAGATTTTCGGCAAGCAATTGCACGACATGAACGGACTGGATATCCTCGATGGCCTTGACGTCCGGCAGCGGCAGGTGACCGCGCGCTTCGGCCAGCAGCGAGACATAGTAGCCGCGCCGTTGGTAGCGGTAGGACTTGCACAGGTTGAATACTTTGGTGTCCTCTCTTTCGCAATAGGCGGCATCCGTCAGATAATTGCGTGCCGTTACAATCTCGACGCCGGGTATCGGGGTTGGCCAATCACGCACATGATTGACGACGAACAGAATATTCATGGTAGTCCCTGTCGAGACAGATGCCTTGGATGAATGATGAGAAGATTGGCGTCGTGCGTCACGATACCCAGCAGCACCGCGCCGATTACGCGTTCGATGCTGATCCAGTATTCGTGCGAGCCGCCGTACGGATTCATATGGTACGGGTCCATCACCAGTACCTTGCGGCGCTCGATGTCATATCCCGCGATCACCACGAAATGCCCGGCCGGTACGCCGCGAATATCGTCGGGCTTGTCCTCCGGCCCGTATTCGCGCGGTATGCGGTACAGGTAGGTCGAACTCAAACCGGTGAGGATCGGATGCTCGCGCCGCAGTATTCGATGGATTAGGCCGCGCGACAGATCCATCAGGCGCAAGCGGCCGCCCAGTTGCAGGAATTCCAGGTAACCCAGGGTTGCGTGCTGCAGCCGGTAATCCGTTTTTATCTTGCGTTGCTGCTGCAAGCGTTCGGCGATATTGATTTTCGGATTGCCGAACCAGGTGGGATCGAATACGTTCAGATTGTAGGTATAGATGGTGGCACGATAACCTTTGCGCAAAGCATCGCATGCAAGAAACACCGCAAACGTGCCGCCGAGTTCCAGTCGGCCGGTGCGCTCGATCACGGCACCCAACGGCTCGTCATCTTCCCAGTAGCGATAAACCGCATGCAGACAGGTAGGGCCGCAGGTTGTTTCATCCGGTTGCGGGAGAATTTTTACGGGCAAACGCAAAAGTGGAGGGATCACGGCGAGTGTCTGCACCGGGTAAGCGCTTGTGCCAATGTCATGAAGTGCATGTCGGGGGCCAACGGCTCGGAGAATGGTATGGACTGCATTGAGCAGTTTTAGTGCCAGATGAGACGAATAAAAATGCATGAAAAGACATCGGAAATGGCGTCGATCAATTTTCTGCGATCCATGCTGATCGGCCGGGTAATGCAACACAACGCAACGCATGGGAATGATTTTTTGTGCGTGACACGGCTGTTGCTGTCGGCATGGATGATGCATATCCTGTTGTCTATCGATTCGCCTTGACCTCGTCCAAGGTTTGGTACGGTCGAACATGCGGAACGGTCAAGGCGGACTGCAATGGCGCGCTTTCAGCAGTGGCGGCGCACAACTGCACTGTCTGTTCAGGAGATTTAAATGAAGCTGAAAAATACTTTGTTGCTCGTGTTCGGCGTGGCCTCATCCGCGGTCATTGCCCAACCGTCTCAACCGCAAATGCCATCCGGCAGCCAGGTGCAAACGCAACCTAGTGCATCGGGGCAACCCGGACAATCAACATCGCAAGGGCAGCCGCTTCCGCAATCGGACACGCAATCGGAGGGGCAATCGAATACGCAATCGGAGGGGCAATCGAATACGCAATCGGAGGGGCAATCGGACACGCAATCGTCGGGGGCTGGCGGCCCATCCCAATCCGGGACGTCGCCCGAAAGTTCCGCTGGAGAAGCGTCTTCATCGGGGGCCGGTGAGCAATCATCGGGCATGGAGAACCTGCCGCCTCCGGCCCCGATGACGCAACTGGAACCGAAGACGGAAAGCGGCTTTACCTATTTGTGCGGCGGGGTTGGCGCGGAAGAAGCCCAGCAGTTGAAGCAGGCTGCGCGCGACTACGACATGATGCTGACCTTTACCACGCGCAAGGGTAACTATCTGGCGGACGTCAATGTCAATATCAAGGATCAGCAGGGCAAGACGGCGTTGACGACGACGTGCGACGGACCCCTCATGCTGGTCGATTTTCCGAGGAGCGGCACCTACAGGATCCAAGCGGAAACCGGTGGTTATACACTGAATAAAACAGCGCATGTCCGAGCCAAGGGCCGCAGTCACGCGGCACTTGTCATGGCGTGGCCGCAGCAGGTTGCAACGACAGCGGAGGCGGTAACGCCGTCCAGTGGCGGTAGTGGCGGTAGTGGCAGCAATGGCAGCAATGGCAGCAATGGCAGTAACAATGCGCCAAGCGGCAACAGCTCCAGCGGCAATAACGGTACGCGCTGAATTTGAATCGCGACAAGGCGCCGCCGCAGCAAGGCACCGAGGGACAATGCGGCGCCGGCATGCGCCGGCCGGCAAGCCTGAGCGGTGAGGGAGAGCCCAGGCAGCCGGATATGCCGCCCGGGACGCCGGGTCCAGCAAGCAATGGATCCGGCGGACCTGGTCCGGCGTGGTTTGGCGACGCGCTTTTTTTGCGGCGCACCGCACTGGTGGTGGGACTGCTGGTGGCGTCCGCGCTGGCGGTGACGCTGATTCGCTTCGCGAGCGACGTATTTCTATTGCTGTTTTGCGGCATTCTGCTGGCGGTATTGCTGCGCGCACCCACCAACTGGCTCACCCGTCACACCGCACTGTCCGAAAGCGCGGCACTCGGTTTTAGCATCGTCGCATTCGTTGCCTTGATCGCCGCTGTGGCATGGCTTTTTTCGGTGCCGATCGGCCAGCAGATCGGTCAGCTGGCCAATACTCTGCCGCAGGCAATGACGAGTGTCCGGCAATGGGCACAACAATATTACTGGGCCGCGCCGCTTGCCGCGCTCGCCAACGATGTGGCGAAATTGAAGCTCGACCTGCAATTGCTGGGACGGGCGACCGGCGTAATTTCGTCCACCTTGCAGGGCATCATCAGTGTGGTGGTGGTGCTGTTCATCGGGTTTTATCTGGCAGCCCAGCCGCGCCTGTATCAACAGGGCTTCCTGACGCTGCTTCCTCCCGGCGCCCGGTTGCGCGCGGGTGAAGTGCTGGATCGCATCGGCCATACCTTGCGTCTATGGCTGTTGGGGCGTTTCATTACGATGGCGCTGGTGGGCAGTGCGGCGGGCATCGGGCTGTGGTGGCTCGATATCCCGTTGGCGTTTGCGCTGGGACTGGTGAGCGGCTTGCTTGAGTTCATTCCCTACCTCGGCCCTATTCTGGCGACCGTGCCGGCCTTGCTGGTTGCCTTCAATATCGGACCGACGCAGGCGTTCTATGTCTTGTTGCTGTTTGTCGCGATCCAGTCGGCGGAAGGGTATCTGGTGTCACCGTTGATCGAACAACGCACGGTGTCGTTGCCGCCGGCGCTGGTGATTTTTTCGACACTGCTGCTGGCGACTTTTTTCGGCGCGCTAGGCGTGATTGTGGCATCGCCGCTTACCGCGGCCGGCATCGTCGCGGTGAAATTCCTGTTGACGGATAATCTCACCGAACACGAAAAGCACCCGTAAAAAATCGACTTTTGTAGAAGAGAGCGGCCATCAAGAAAGCCGCTCTTGCCCGCCAAGATTACTTTGACTGTTGAGTTTGCGCATCTTGCGCTGCGCCCTGAACTTTTTCACCGCCGCGTTCGACGTCGCGGCCAAAGCCTTTCATCGTGTTGCAAGCACTGGATCCGAGAGTGACGATCAGCACACTTATTATCGCGATGAATTTTTTCATGGTTTTTCTTCCTTTCGGGTTAACAATCAACAATCGAACCGGACCATCTTTTTCTGATCCCAGCTTTCACACTACAACAAGCCTGCGGTCGCGACCGATCAGCGCCGGCCGATCAACAATCCCAACACCAGCCCAATGCCGCTTGCGACCGCGACCGCTTGCAACGGCCGATCCTTCACATATTCACTGGTCTTGTCGACGCTTTGATTCAGTTGCTGCCTGGCCTCTGCCGCCATGCCTTTCGCGGCAAAGCGCATGGAGCTGAACTTGGTCATCATGCGTGCATATGCTTCGCTCAATTCTCGCTCCGAAAGCGATGACGCACGGGACAGCAAGGTGTCGAGGTCGTTCTTGAGCATCGCAAGATCGCTGCGCAAGCTTGCACCTGTTTGTTTCGCCGAACTTTTTGCTTCGTCATAGCTGGTTCTGCCGGTGACGTCGGCACGGATGCTCGCATCGGCGCTGTTATCCGACAATCCGGATGGGAAATTTGCACTCATGAATAACTCCTTTACAGTGTTTGACAAGGTAATAAACGGATTATGTCTGTGCGAACGCGGTTAACGTTTCAATAGCCCAAGAATCAAGCTCACCACGGCAATAACGACGAAGATCAGAAACAGGGCTTTGGCAATCCCTGCAGCGCCGGCGGCAATACCCGTAAAGCCAAAGACTGCAGCGATAATCGCAATCACAAAAAATATGGCGGCGTAACGTAACATGACAATTCCTAACCACGGAAAAGAAGACATTGCTCTAGGGGTGCAAGACATGTGCCACCTGCGTACGGTGGGATCGACAGCGCAGGCGAGTACAGCGGGAGGCTGCAATGCGGTGCTCAGCCCGTGAAAAATTTACACGTTTGCATGTTCATTTTGTACATGTTACCTGTGCTAAAGAATTCCCTGTCATGGGCAATGCGCTGGTGGCGCGGTTCCACCAACGCACATCACCATTTTCCCCAAGTCATTGAAATTATTGAAAAAATATACCAAGAGAAACCGAAAAGGCAAGGCGTGCATATCTGCATATCTCGTCTGCGGAACCGGCGCGGGGTCAGCAACCACACATAAGTAACTTCACTCGTTTGCGAGTGTTAGCCCTGCCTCTGGTAGGCAGGTGTGTGGTTTTTCATTCTGGGGGCTGTCATGAGCAACGAGAACGATGCTGTATTTCGGAAAATCTACAACTCAGATGATGCAATCGAGATGCAGGTGAACATACATTGTCTAATGATCGCGGCGGCCGGTGAGGTGCCGACGGAGCAACATCGACAGGCTTTCCGGAAAACACTGCAATCACTGGCTCAGTTGGTGCGTAGCGAGTACATCCTCAGCGTGACACGCGATATGGAGCAGGCCGCTGCAGCACTGAAAGGCTAAGGGGCCGTAAATAAATAAGTGTGCCAATTGGACAGTCCTGGCGGGCGCGTTGCCGCGTTATCCCTCGCTTATGTGGCTCGCCACACCGCGCTCGGGATGCCTTGCATCGCATCCCGCCAGAACCGTCCAATTGGCACACTTATTTATTTACGGCCCCTTAGGAACGTGCACGGAACAACTTCCCTTGCGGCTATTTCATCGTCTGGGGTTTTGCCTTTTGCGGCGGCATAGAGAGGAGAGCTGCCCTCGGTCGGCCAGAATGGCTGCTGCAAGCCGTGTGTTGACCGAAAAAACCCCCACAGTGCCTACACGAATGCCAGAAAGCAAAAAGCCCAGTCACATGAACTGGGCTAAGTGCTTGAATCTTTTGGGGTGGCCGACGGGACTCGAACCCGCGACAACAGGAATCACAATCCTGGACTCTACCAACTGAGCTACGGCCACCATTGCTTGAACTACAGACTTATTTCAATGGGGAACATTGAAGTAAGCCAGCGATTATACAAAATTCTAGGGCTGCTGGCAAATTACATGTAAAAGTGTTCGGCAATTGCTTGAAACCCGCATGGATGCAGCGCTTATGGCTGGCAGGGGCGGGCAGTCCGTTCAGCCACAATAGCCGTGACGCTCGGATGCAGCTTCAGCAATTTTGCAAATGCGCTCGCAAGCGACGTTGCGCTGCCGCTGGTGAACGCCTCCAGCGATCCGTCGCCCGTCACCGGATTCTGCAAGCCATGCTGCGCCAACAAGCGCACCAGCTGCCGGGCGATCGCCTCGCCGGTGTCGATGATCGCGATCGGCCGCGTCGTGGCATGGCTGACAATCTCTTCTATCAGCGGCTGCACAAAAGGATAGTGCGTACAGCCCAGCACCAGCGTATCGGCCCCCTGTTCCAGCAGCGGCAATACATAGCGCTTGAGCAGTTGCGCCGTCCCGCCCGACTGCAGTTCGCCCTTTTCGACCTGATCGGCCAGACCGATGCACGCTTGCGGCACAAAGCGCACGCCGGTGGCTGCGCCTGTCTGGTCGCTCAGCAGATTGAATTTGGTGCTGGACAAGGTGCTCTTGGTCGCCAGTACACCTACGACATGCGTCTTGCTGATGGCTGCGGCCGGCTTCAGGCCCGGCTCGACGCCGACCAGCGGCAACGCCGGATAACGCGCGCGCAGCGCCTTGATTGAGGCGGCCGTGGCGGTGTTGCAGGCCACCACCAGCGCCTTCGCGCCGCGCTGCATCAGAAACGCCGCGATCGCCAGCGTGCGCCCGACGATCTCCTCTTCCGGTTTGCCGCCATACGGCGCAAAACCGGAATCGGCAAAATACAGCAGGTGCTCATGCGGCAAATGCGCGCGAACATGCCGCAGCACCGACAAGCCGCCGATGCCGGAATCAAAAACGCCGATGGGACCATCACTTCCCATCGGCGCGATCATGCCGCTGCCCTGCATCCGATTCCGCTTACGCAGTCGTCACCGGAATCTTGCCAATGCTCGATTTCGCAATCTTCTCCTGCCATTCCTTCGGCCCGGTGTCGTGCACCGACGTACCGTTGGAATCGACCGCGACCGTCACCGGCATGTCCTGCACGTCGAACTCGTAAATCGCTTCCATGCCGAGGTCCGCAAAGCCGACCACTTGCGCGCCCTTGATCGCCTTCGACACCAGGTAAGCGGCACCGCCGACTGCCATCAGATACGCCGACTTGTGATTCTTGATCGACTCGATCGCCACCGGGCCGCGCTCGGCCTTGCCGACCATCGAAATCAGGCCGGTTTTTTCCAGCATCATGTCGGTGAATTTATCCATGCGCGTCGCGGTCGTGGGACCCGCCGGGCCGACCACTTCATCGCGCACCGGATCGACCGGGCCGACGTAATAAATCACGCGGTTGGTGAAGTCGACCGGCAATTGCTCGCCCTTGGCGAGCATGTCCTGGATGCGCTTGTGCGCGGCATCGCGGCCGGTCAGCATCTTGCCGTTCAATAGCAAAGTCTGGCCCGGTTTCCACGACGCGACTTCCGCTTTGGTCAGCGTGTTGAGGTCGATGCGTTTGGATTTTTCGGTATCCGGCATCCAGTGCACATCCGGCCAGTCGGACAATGACGGCGGATCGATATACGCAGGGCCGGAACCGTCCAGCACGAAATGCCCGTGACGGGTCGCCGCGCAATTCGGGATCATCGCCACCGGCTTCGATGCCGCATGCGTCGGATGCATCATGATTTTTACATCAAGCACCGTGGTCAGACCGCCCAGACCCTGCGCGCCAATACCCAACGCATTGATCTTGTCGCACAGTTCGATGCGCAATTCCTCGGTTTTATTCTGCGGGCCGCGCTTCTTGAGTTCATACATGTCGATATCATCCATCAACACTTCTTTCGCCATCAGCATTGCTTTTTCGGCAGTGCCGCCGATGCCGATGCCGAGCATGCCCGGCGGGCACCAGCCCGCGCCCATGGTCGGCACGGTTTTCATGACCCAGTCCACCAGCGAGTCGGATGGATTCAACATCACGAACTTGGTTTTGTTTTCGGAGCCGCCGCCCTTGGCTGCGACCTTCACATCGACCGTATTGCCCGGCACGACTTCCATGTGCACCACCGCCGGCGTGTTGTCCTTGGTGTTCTTGCGCTCAAAGTGCGGGTCGGCCACGATTGATGCGCGCAGCACGTTGTCCGGATTGTTGTAGCCGCGGCGCACGCCTTCATTGACCGCATCGGTGATCGACCCCTTGAAGCCTTCGAAGCGCACGTCCATGCCGATTTTCAGGAACACGTTGACGATGCCGGTGTCCTGGCAGATCGGTCGGCGGCCTTCGGCGCACATGCGCGAATTGGTCAGGATCTGCGCGATCGCATCTTTCGCGGCCGGGCTTTGTTCCGCTTCATAGGCGCGCGCCAGATGCTGAATGTAATCGGCCGGGTGGTAATAGCTGATGTACTGCAGCGCGGCGGCGACGGATTCGACGAGATCTTCTTGCTTGATAGTAGTCATGATGGCGTTTTACGAAAGGTCAGTGAAATTGCTTGTTTTGATTCTGTGTCTCGGTCATGAAAATGAATTTGGGCAACGGCTGAATTTGACGTGCTGGCGTAATGTTTTCTTTAACTTTCATGGCAGAGTTTTTCCGTCGATAATTAAAATTCAGTCTGGCATTTTACACGTCCCAACTGTCGGGCAGCGCTGAACTAGCCGTCCAATGGATTGCCAAAAACACATTGATGAGATTGAATGCCAAGGATTTGCATGCGCCGGGCAACTGACCGTATTTATCCCTTTGGTGCAACGCAATAATTGCACTGACCGATAGCGGTACTGTAAGCGCTGAGTAAGTGTAAAGTGTAAAAGTTTATTGTTAATGCCAAATCAACATTAGTAGGGAGACACCATGTCCGATATCGAAAGCCTGAAACAAGAAACCCGTATATTCCCGCCGCCCGTCGAATTCGCCAAAAACGCGAACCTCTCCGGCATGGATGCTTACCGCGCCATGTGCGGGGATGCCGAACGCGACTATGAAGGGTTCTGGGCCAATCTGGCACGCGAGAACCTCTCCTGGCACAAACCGTTCACCAAAACCCTGGACGAGAGCCAAGCGCCGTTCTATAAATGGTTCGACGATGGCCAGTTGAACGCCTCCTACAACTGCCTCGACCGCAACCTGCAAAACGGCAATGCCGGCAAGACTGCGATCATCTTCGAAGCCGACGACGGCGAAGTCACCAAGCTCACCTACCAGCAATTGCACGCCCGCGTCTGCAAATTCGCCAACGGCTTGAAATCGCTCGGCATCAAGAAGGGCGACCGCGTCATCATTTACATGCCAATGTCGGTCGAAGGCGTGTGTGCGATGCAAGCCTGCGCGCGCATCGGCGCCACGCACTCGGTGGTGTTCGGCGGCTTTTCCGCCAAATCGCTGCAGGAACGCATCATCGACGCCGGCGCGGTCGCCGTCATCACCGCCGACGAGCAGGTGCGCGGCGGCAAGCACCTGCCCTTGAAAACCATCGTCGATGAAGCGCTCGGCCTGGGCGGCTGCCAAGCCGTCAAAAACGTCCTTGTCTACCAGCGCACCGGCACCAAGACCAATATGGTCGAAGGCCGCGACTTGGCGCTGCACGACCTGATCGACCGCCAATCCGAGCAATGCGAACCGGAATGGGTCGGCGCCGAGCACCCGCTATTCATCCTCTACACATCCGGCTCCACCGGCACCCCGAAAGGCGTGCAGCATGCGACCGGCGGCTACCTGCTGTGGGCGATGCTCACGATGAAATGGACCTTCGACATCAAGCCGGCCGACGTCTTTTGGTGTACCGCCGACATCGGCTGGGTCACCGGCCACACGTATATCGCGTACGGTCCGCTGGCCGCCGGCGCGACGCAAATTGTTTTCGAAGGCGTCCCGACCTACCCGAACTCCGGCCGCTTCTGGGACATGATCCAAAAGCACAAGGCGACGATTTTCTACACTGCACCCACCGCGATCCGTTCCCTGATCAAAGCGGCCGACGCCGATGCCGAGGTGCATCCGGCCAAATACGACCTGTCCAGCCTGCGCCTGTTGGGCTCGGTTGGCGAGCCGATCAACCCGGAAGCCTGGATGTGGTACTACCGCAATGTCGGCCGCGAACAATGCCCGATCGTCGACACCTTCTGGCAAACCGAAACCGGCGGCCACATGATCACGCCGCTACCGGGCGCGACACCGTTGGTGCCGGGCTCTTGCACTCTGCCGCTACCCGGCATCATGACCGCCATCGTCGATGAAACCGGTCACGACTTGCCGAACGGGCAGGGCGGCATCCTCGTCGTCAAGCGCCCGTGGCCATCGATGATCCGCACCATCTGGGGCGACCCGGAACGCTTCAAGAAAAGCTACTTCCCGGAAGAGCTGGGCGGCAAGACCTACCTGGCCGGCGACGGCGCGATCCGTAACAAGGACAATGGCTACTTCACCATCACCGGCCGCATCGACGACGTGCTGAACGTATCCGG
>CAMLDH010000031.1 GCA_946478765.1 uncultured Oxalobacteraceae bacterium
TCAATCACCTTTTTTCGCATCATCGATGTCGATATCGACATTGCGCGCCTGCGCTTCGTACAGTCGGTAATAAGCCCCTTCACGCGCCATCAATTCATCATGGCGGCCTTCTTCCACCACCTGTCCGCGATCCAGCACCACCAGCCGGTCGGCGCGGTGCAGCGTGGACAGTCGATGCGCAATGGCGATGGTGGTGCGTCCCTGCACCAGGTTTTCCAACGCCTTCTGAATTTCCTTTTCGGTCTCGGAATCGACCGACGATGTCGCTTCGTCCAGAATCAGGATGCGCGGGTCGATCAAGAGCGCACGCGCAATCGAGATGCGCTGGCGCTCGCCGCCGGATAGTCCCTGGCCGCGTTCGCCGACCATCGAGTCGTAGCCTTGCGGCAGACGCAGGATGAATTCGTGCGCGTGCGCGGCGCGCGCGGCGGCAATGATTTCGGCGCGGCTGGCGTCCGGTTTGCCGTAGGCCAGATTTTCGGCGATGGTGCCGAAAAACAGGAAGGGCTCCTGCAGCACCAAGCCGATATTGCGGCGGTAATCGGCCACCGGGAAGGAGCGGATATCGACGCCGTCAACCCGGATCGCGCCTTCCGACACGTCATAGAAACGGCATATCAGGTTCACCAGCGTGCTCTTGCCCGAGCCGCTATGGCCGACCAGGCCGATCATTTCACCCGGTTCGATGGTCAGGTTGATGCCGCGATTGACCGCGCGATTGCCATAGCGGAAGCCGACGTCGCGGATTTCGATGCGGCCCTTGACCTGATTCAGAAGCACCGGCTGGGTCGGCTCCGGCACGCTGGAGACGTGATCGAGGATGTCGAAAATGCGCTTGGCGGCGGATGCCGATTTCTGCGTCACCGACACGATGCGGCTCATCGAATCGAGCCGTCCGTAGAAGCGGCTGATGTAGGCGATAAAGGCGGTCAGCACGCCGACCGTGATTTCGCCGCGCGACACTTGCCAGATGCCGAAGCCCCACACCACCAGCAGGCCAAGTTCGGTGAGCAGCGATACGCTGGGAGAAAACAGCGACCAGATTTTATTGAGACGGTCGTTGACTGCCAGGTTGTGCTTGTTGGCATCGCGAAAGCGCACCGCTTCACGCTTTTCCTGTGCAAATGCCTTGACGACGCGAATGCCGGGAATGGTGTCGGCCAGCACATTGGTGACTTCGCCCCAGACGCGGTCGATCTTTTCAAAACCGGTGCGCAAGCGGTCGCGCACCACGTGAATCATCCAGGCAATGAACGGCAACGGGATCAGCGTGATCAGCGCCAGCCACGGGTTGATCGAGAACAGGATCGCCGCGGTCATCACGATCATCAGCACGTCGGTCGCGAAGTCGAGCAGGTGCAGCGACAGGAACACGCAGATGCGGTCGCTTTCGCTACCGATGCGCGACATCAGGTCACCGGTGCGCTTGCCGCCGAAATATTCCAGCGACAGGCGCAGCAGGTGTTCATAGGTGGTGGTGCGCAGGTCGGCGCCGATCCGTTCCGATACCAGCGCCAGGATATACGTCTTGGCCCAACTGAGCGCCCACGCCAGCAGCGCCGAGCCGAGCAGGCCGGACAGATAGAGCGTCACCAGCATCGGATCGATGTGCTGCCCATTCTGATAAGGGATCAGTACCTTATCCATCAGCGGCATCGTCAGGTAAGGTGGCACCAGGTTGGCCGCCGTGCCCAGCAGCGTCAACAGGAAGCCGGCCAGCAATTGGCCGCGATACGGCTTGGCGAAGCGCCACAGGCGGAACAGCGTCCAGGTCGACGGCGGCGTGTAGATGACCTTGGTGCAGATCGGGCATTCTTCCTGGTCCGGTTCCAGCGGAGCCTTGCAACTTGGGCAAGTATTCTGATCGGGGCGCACCACCGGCTGGCCGCTTACATGGCTTTCGAGCTGCAATGCGAACTGGTCCATCGCGCGAATTGCCTGCAGGTTCTGGCCGAGCGTGAAGCGCCAGCATGCCAATCGTCCCGTGCCGTCGGACAGCTCCAGATGGCCGACGCCGGCATGGTCGTGATGCTTGACTGTCAATCCTTTGCGGTAGGACCAGTCGCGCCACGCCGTTTCGCCCGGCGCACGCGCCAAGATACGTCGGTCGGTGACAACCACCAGTCCCTTGACGAAACGAAGCCTTGCATCGAGGTCAACCTCAACCGAGGTTAGCGCGTTTTCCCTTGATGCAAGTTGAGCGTCGACCTCGGCGCGCCATGCGGCGGGAATATCGTTACGCGAGCTGTCTGCAACTGGGTTTTGAATGGTCATTCTAAAAAGTACTCCGGCACGGCGCTGTACCCATTGCGGGCAGGCATTCTAAAAAAGAGAGGGAAATACGGCCTTGTTCGCCACGGCCTGCAATATAAACTGATACGACGCCGGGCGGTATATCCGAGATGCAATCATTTGCGGTATTCTGTCGCCAGACAACAAATCTGACGGAAATCGGACCAAAAAGACAAACTGCTCGGCGGCAAGTATACCCCAAGAGTTTCGTCATCCTTCCTGCCTGTATCGAATCAAGGATACCGGCTGCCGCACCGAAGAAGATTGAAAGAAATGGCGTTTCGCATGCCTGCCTGATCACTAGAAATAAGAAACATGACGAAGAAGAAAGACATCGAATTTCTCCGCGTGACTCATTTGCGCGGCCCCAATATCTGGACCTACCGCCCCGTCCTCGAGGCGTGGGTCGACATCGGTGCATTGGAAGATTGCCCGTCCAACACGATTCCCGGATTTTACGAGCGTCTGACCGGCTGGCTGCCGGGCCTGATCGAACACCGCTGCGGCGTCGGCGAGCGCGGCGGTTTTCTGCTGCGCTTGCGCGAAGGCACCTGGGCCGGCCATATTCTCGAACATGTCGTGCTGGAGCTGCAAAACCTGGCCGGCATGCGCACCGGTTTCGGCAAGGCGCGCCAGACTTCCGAACGCGGCATCTACAAGGTCGCGTTTCGCACGCGCCAGGAGCAGGTCGGCCGTGCCGCCCTCAATGCCGGCCGCGATCTGGTGATGGCGGCGATCGAGGACCGTCCTTACGATGTCGCGGCGGCCGTTGCCGAATTGCGCGACCTGGTCGATTCCCGCTGCCTTGGCCCCAGCACCGCACACATTGTCGAAGCTGCCACCGCACGCAACATCCCATCGATCCGCCTGACCGACGGCAACCTGGTTCAGCTCGGCTATGGCGCCCATCAGCGCCGGATCTGGACCGCGGAAACCGACCAGACCAGCGCAATTGCCGAAGGCATCGCGAGCGACAAGGACCTGACCAAATCGCTGCTGCAATCGTGCGGCGTGCCGGTGCCGGAAGGGCGCATGGTCGAGAATGCGGAAGACGCATGGGAAGCGGCGCAGGACATCGGACTGCCGGTCGCGATCAAGCCTTACGACGGCAACCACGGGCGCGGCGTTTCGCTGGACCTGAAGACTCGCGAAGAAGTGCTGGCGGCGTACCGGCTGGCCAACCGCAAAGGCGGCGGCAGCGTGATTGTCGAGCAATTCATCCCCGGTAATGAGCATCGCCTGCTGGTGGTCGGCAAGCGTGTGGTCGCGGCCGCATGCGGCGAAGCGGCGTGGGTGACCGGCGACGGCAAATCCAGCATCATCGAACTGGTCGACAGCCAGATCAACACCGATCCTCGGCGCGGCACCGGCGAAGATGCGCCGCTCAATGCGCTGGCGCCGGAGAAGGGCGCCGAGATCATTCTCGAACTGGAGCGGCAGGGTTTCACTGCATACTCGGTGCCGGCCGATGGCCAGAAGGTGCTGATCCAACGTAACGGCAACGTTGCATTCGACGTCACCGACAAAATACATCCAAGCGTCGCGGCGATCGCGTCGCTCGCGGCGCGCGTAGTGGGACTGGATATTGCCGGCGTCGATCTGGTGGCGGAAGATATCTCGCGTCCGCTGGAAGAGCAGCGCGGCGCCATCATCGAAGTCAACGCCAGCCCCGGCCTGCTGGCCCACCTGAAGCCGGCCAGCGGTGAACCTCGTCCGGTCGGCACCGCGATCATGGAGCATCTGTTTGCGCCGGAGCAAACCGGCCGCATGCCGATCGTCGGCGTAGCCGGTACCCGCGGCACCACGCTGATCGCGCGCCTGATTGCATGGCTGATCCATATCAGCGGCAAGCATGTCGGGCTGGCTTGCAATGAAGGACTCTATCTGGACAGCCGTCAAGTCGTGGCAGGTAATTGCGCAAATTGGGAAGCCGGACAGCGGCTGCTGATCAACCGTTCTGTGCAAGCCGCCGTGTTCGAGAACGGCAGCCGCATGATTCTGAGCGAAGGACTGGCCTACGACAAATGTGCGGTGGGCGTAGTCACCGATGTCTCCGGCCACGAAGCGCTGGGCGAGTTTTACATTCATGAGCCGGATCAGATTTATAACGTGCTGCGCACGCAGGTCGACGTGATCCTGCCGAGCGGCGTTGCGGTCCTCAACGCAGCCGATCCGCAGGTGGTGGAAATGGCCGGCCTGTGCGACGGTAAGGTCATTTTCTACGGGCTGGACCCTGAACTCGATGCCATCGCCGGGCATCGCGCCGAGGGCGAGCGTTTTGTGTTCCTGCGCGACAGCCACGTCGTGCTGGCCGAGGGGGCGCAAGAGACCGCATTGCTGCCGCTGTCTTCACTCAAGCCGGCCAAGGCAGCGCAGCCGGAATGCGTGCTGGCCGCAGTGGCCGCTGCATGGGCGCTGGGCATTGCGCCGGAATTGATCGGCGCCGGGCTCAGGACCTTCGAATCGAATCCCAAGAAAACGAATTATTGAGTCTGGCGCAAGGACGTCGGCAACATAACCAGGACTTATGCAATTTTCATGCGTAGCCCGGATAACAAAACAGGACAATTGGCTTATGGAAGTATCACGCATCCGGGCACTGCGCGGCCCCAACCTCTGGAGTCATCACACTGCCATTGAAGCGGTCGTGACCTGCCAGGACGCCGAGTACAGCATCGGCAATCTCTCCGGATTTGAAGTTCGCTTGCGCGCCCGTTTTCCCGACATCAGCGCGCTGCAGCCGACCGGGCATGACGATACGATTCCGATGGCGCACGTGCTGGAGTTGGCGGCGCTCGGTTTGCAGGCGCAAGCCGGTTGCCCGGTTACCTTCAGCCTCACCACGCAGACCGTCGAACCCGGCATTTTCCAGGTCGTGGTCGAATACACCGAGGAAGCGGTCGGCCGTCTGGCGCTGGAACTGGCTGAAGCGCTATGCCGCGCGGCGATGGACGATGCGCCGTTCGACCTGACCGGCGCGCTCGCGCAATTGCGCGATCTCGACGAGGATATGCGCCTCGGGCCGAGTACCGGTTCGATCGTGCAGGCGGCGGTGGCGCGCAATATTCCGTTCCGCCGCCTGACCGAAGGCAGCCTGGTCCAGTTCGGCTGGGGCAGCCGCCAGCGCCGCATCCAGGCAGCCGAAATGGACAGCACCGGCGCGATTGCGGAAGCGATCGCGCAGGACAAGGACTTGACCAAGAAGCTGTTGGCGGCCGCCGGCGTACCGGTGCCTGTCGGCCGCGCGGTTGAAAACGCTGAAGACGCATGGGCCGCCGCTTGCGAAATCGGTCTGCCGGTCGTGGTCAAGCCGAAGGACGGCAACCAGGGCAAGGGCGTCACCGTCAATGTCACGACACGCGAACAATTGGTCGCGGCCTACGCTGCCGCCACCGAATTCCGCGACGACGTCCTGGTCGAGCGCTATATGCCGGGCAACGATTTTCGCATGCTGGTGGTCGGCAACAAGCTGATTGCCGCGGCTCGCCGCGATCCGCCCAAGGTGGTGGGCGACGGCAGACATTCGGTGCGCGAGCTGGTGGAACAGGTCAACCAGGACCCGCGCCGTGGTGCGGGGCATGCCACTTCGCTCACCAAGATTCGCTTCGACGATATCGCACTGGCCAGTCTCGCCACGCAAGGCTACACCGCGGATTCCGTGCCGCCCAAGGGCCAGCGCGTGGTCTTGCGCAACAACGCCAATCTCTCTACCGGCGGCTCGGCCACCGATGTCACCGACGATGTGCATCCGGAAGTGGCGGCGCGTGCGGTGGCCGCCGCGCAAATGGTCGGACTCGACATCTGCGGCGTGGACGTGGTGTGCGACAGCGTGCTCAAGCCGATTGAAGAGCAGGGCGGCGGCGTGGTCGAAGTCAATGCCGCGCCGGGCTTGCGCATGCATCTTTCCCCTTCCTACGGCAAGGGCCGTCCGGTCGGCGAGGCGATCATCGCCGACCTGTTCGGCGAAGGGGAAGACGGCCGCATTCCGGTCGTGGCTGTGACCGGCACCAACGGCAAGACCACCACGGTGCGCCTGATCGCCCACTTGCTCACGCGCAGCGGGTTGCGGGTCGGCATGACCAATACCGACGGCGTCTATATCGAAGGGCGTCGCATCGATAGCGGCGATTGCAGCGGCCCGCGCAGTGCGCGCAACGTATTGCTCCATCCCGACGTCGATGCCGCAGTGTTCGAGACCGCGCGCGGCGGTGTGCTGCGCGAAGGTCTGGCGTTCGACCGCTGCAAGGTCGCGGTCATCACCAATATCGGCACCGGCGATCATCTGGGACTGAACTACATCACCACGGTCGAAGACCTGGCGGTATTGAAGCGCGTGATCGTCCAGAACGTGGCTGATAGCGGCGTTGCGGTCCTGAACGCGGCCGATCCGATCGTGGCCGGCATGGCTGCCAATTGTGCCGGCTCGGTCACTTTTTTTGCCGCGGACCGTCAGCATCCGGTGATGGCGACGCATCGTGCGCAAGGCCACCGCGTAATTTATGTCGAAGGCGATTCTCTGGTCGCCGCCGAGGGCAAAAATCAGTACAGTATTTCTCTTGCCGACGTGCCCATTACGCGCAGCGGCACAATCGGGTTCCAGGTTGAAAACGTGATGGCCTCGGTCGCGGCGGCGTGGGGTGTCGGCATCGATTGGGATGCCATCCGGGACGGACTCAAGACCTTTGCCAACGACGGCGACAATGCGCCGGGGCGCTTCAATGTATTCAGCTATCGCGGCGCGACGCTGATCGCCGATTACGGCCACAATCCGGACGCGATTCTGGCGCTGGTGCGCGCGGTCGAAACCATGCCGGCCAAGCGGCGCTCGGTGGTCATCAGCGGGGCCGGCGACCGGCGTGACGAAGACATCCGTCATCAGACCCAGATTCTGGGCGATGCTTTCGATGATGTGCTGCTGTACCAGGACCAATGCCAGCGCGGCCGGGCTGACGGGGAAGTCGTGGCGTTGCTGCGCGACGGGCTCTCTCATGCCAAGCGTACAACTGTCATTGATGAAATTCGCGGTGAATTCCTCGCGATCGATACTGCACTCGCGCGCTTGGGCGCAGGCGACTTGTGCCTGATCCTGGTCGATCAGGTCGAGGAAGCGCTGGCGCATATCGCGCAGCGGATTGCCTCAGCCTGAGAGCGTATAGCGTATTACACACGGGATTATCATGTTTTCACAAGAAGCTGTTTCTGAATTATTGCGGCAGAAGAAAACCCGCTTCTTCCTGGCCGGCCTCTCTGTTTTGCTGGCGCTTGCGGGTCTTGTCCAGTTGGTCGGCGGTGACGCGCCCGCAACCTGGCTCAAAGGCGCGGGAAATTTCCTGGTATGGGCCGCATTGGCCAGCATGAATATTTCCAAAGCTTACGCACGCCGTTGGTTGGCAAATAACGTCGTTCTGGCGATCGGCGTGTTTCTCCTGCTCGCGAGCTGGATCGTCAAAATGTAATGTCTTGCGAGCATGACTGCACCGTGACATCAGGATCAAAGGGAAACGATGGGGAAACTGCTGGCGATTGACGGGCTCAATATCGTTCGGCGTGTCTATGAGGCGAACGACGAGCCGGATAGCGCAGACAAGGCGGAGCGGGCATTGCGCAATTCCCTGTCGTCGTTGCGCAGATTGCTCGATACCCATCAGCCGACCCACGTACTTGCCGCATTCGATTTCGGCGGCAAGACATGGCGTCACGCGCTGTATGAAAAATATCGCGCCGACCGCAAGGAAATGCCGGTCGCTCTCAGGGAGCGGTTGCCGGATTTTTTCAGCAAACTGGCCGGCATGGGACTGATGGCAATTTCCATTCCCGACGTCGAAGCCGACGATGTCATCGCGACAGGCGTGACCCGCTGGTTGAGCGAAGGCAGAGGGGAAGCGATTGTCGTGTCCACCGACAAGGACTTGCATGGGTTGATCGCCGACGGCGCCGTCGTCTGGGACCATTTCAAAAGCGAATGGCACGACCGCGCATGGGTCGAAAAAAAATTCGGCGTGCCGCCGGAGTTGATCGCCGATTTGCTTGCGTTGATGGGTGATGCGTCGGACGGCGTTCCCGGCGTGTCGAACGTCGGCATCAAAACAGCGGCAAAATTGTTGCAGTCGTATGGCAGTCTTGACGGCGTGATGGCCGGCGCCGGCATCCTGTTGAATCCGCTGGGTGCGAAATTGCGCAAGGACCGCGACCTGGCACGGCTGTCGCGGCAACTGGTTGCGCTGAAAACCGACGTGTCTTTAGGCGTGACCTGGAAGATGCTGCAGTATCGCGGCTAAATCCAGCCGGCATCATTTGACAATGCTTCGTTGATCCGTTGATTTCCGCCAAGCCATCATCCGCTCCATCATTCACGCATCATGCGCGACTGTTGCGCATTCTCCCATTTCCATTCACAAGCTGCGTGAACCTCAAGCCCTCGGCGACCCTCTAATTGCTTTGCGCGATAACGTAAGGAGCAGATGCGATGGCGGCAATTGTGCGAATCGATGATGAAGTCATCGGCACCGAGGATTTCATCAGGATATTGAAGCTCACAGGACAGTTCGAAAGTCTCATCGAGCAAGTTGTCCGCGACAAACTCACGGTCCGTGCGGCGAAAAAGCAAGGCATTGCTGTCTCCTCGCAAGAGCTTCAGGATCGGGCCGATCAATTTCGACGCGTCCAGGGCTTGCACCGGGCGGCCGATATGAACCACTACCTCGACGCCTTGGGCGTCAGCCTGGATGAATTCGAGTCCTTCATCTCGGATGGCTTGTATCAGGAAAAGATGATGGCAACCGTCTGCAGCGACAAGGCGGTCGAACATTATTTCAAACTGCATTCTCCCAAGTTCGACAGCGTCGAGGTGAGCCACATCGTGCTCGATACCGAAGGCAAGGCCAAAGAGATGATGTCCGTTTTGAGCGACGATCCGGACAGTTTTGCGGAGATGGCGCGGGAACATTCGATGGCCGACACGCGCGAGCGGGGCGGTGTCATCGGCAAGGTATTGCGCGGCTCGCTCAAGAGCGATGTCGAGGCCAAGGTATTCAACGCCGCCGTGGGGGACATGCTGGGGCCGTTTGCGTCTCCCGACCATTCGTTCTACGAAATCTTTGCGGTGAATGCAAAGTATCCCGCGACGCTGGACGAGGAAGCGGCCGCCGAGGTGCGGCGCTTGCTGCGCGAAGAATGGCTTTTGGCGAGGGCGCAGGAGCACATCATCGAGGCGCGCTAGTGGCCCGTTACCCTTCAATTTTCAAATTTGATGGGTTTCGCTGCGCTCTACCCATCCTACGGAGCAACATGAAAATTGAAGGGTGACGGTCTACTAGGGCCAGACCATCATTGAACGAAGCGGGGCGCATCACGATGCGCCCCACAAATTTCCCGGTAAATTCCTATGGACATGGATGCACCAGCAAAACCGCAGGCCATCGCCGATTTTCTATCGTCGGTGGAAATCTTGTCGCCATTTACCCGGGATGAGCTTGAGCAACTGGCCGAGCACGCGGAATCCCGCTTCTTTTCTTTCGGCGACACCGTGTGCAATGCGGGCGATCCTGCAGAGGGATTGTTCGTGATCAAATCCGGTTCGGTGCGCATATTTACCGTAGAGCATGGCAAGGAAATCAGCATGGGGGTGCGCAAGGAGCGCGAGGTCTTTGCCGATATCGCGATGTTGCGCGATTACCGGCACGAATCCTCGGTGCGCGCCTCGGCCAAGACCGAGTTGCTGTTCCTGCCGCGCAGGGCCATCGAGCCGATCATTGCGCATAACCGTGCCGCGCAAGACTTCGTGGCCAGTTTTGTCGCGATCAGCTCTGCCGGCGGTGTCGTGGCGCGCCTGTTCGATCTTCGGGGCAAGGTCAACAAGAGCGAGCTGGAGGAACTGGTGCGCAGCGTCGGCGTGAAGCGATTGAGCGCCGGCAAGGAAATCCTGAAACAGGATTCCCGCGACGACCGGCGGCTCTATGTGATTCGTCAGGGGGAAGTGCGCATCGTGCGCAGCGAGGAGGGCACGGAGTATCCGCTGGCAACGCTGCGGCAAGGCGAAATCTTCGGTGAAAAAGCCTGTCTGGTGCGCCAGGAACAGATGGCAACGGTGACGGCAGTATCGGATACGACGCTCCTAGTCATTCCCGAAAAAACCGTTCATCTGATTTTGGAACGCAATCCGAAGTTGCGCGAGGTATTGGAAGAACGCATCCAGTTTATCGAACGGGAATTGCATCGCCAAAAAAGACTGGCGGAAAGACGCAAGCTTCCGATCAAGCTCGATCTGTCCTCCAAGCCCGAACTCGGCGAAAAGATCCTGAAGCGATTTGCGCTGGTCGAGCAAGCCGAAGAGATGGATTGCGGCGCGGCCTGTCTGGCAATGATCTGCCGCCACTACAGCATTCCCATGACGCTGGGCAAGCTGCGCGAACTGGCCAACGTCACCACGCAAGGCGCGACGCTCGATAGTCTCGCGCGTGCGGGCGAATCGCTCGGCTTCACCGCGCGCGGCGTCCAGTGCACCTATGAATCGCTATTGGGGTTCGAACTGCCTTTCATTGTGCATTGGGAAGGCTATCACTACGTCGTGGTGTACGGCGTGTCGAAACAGCAGGTATGGGTGGCGGACCCGGCGGTTGGTTTCAAAAAGATGAACGTGGAAGAATTCGAGCGCGGCTGGAGCGGCACCTGCCTGGTCTTCACGCCCGGTCAGGACATGGTGCAACTGGCGGCGGCGCGCTCGCCGTGGATGCGGTTCGTGGCTTATCTGCGACCTTACCGGAAGATTCTCGGGCAGTTGTTCATCGCCACCTTCGTGATCCAGATGCTCGGCATCGTGCCGCCGCTGATTATCCAAAATATCCTGGACGGCGTCATCGTCCACCAGAACGTCAGCCTGTTGCATCTGCTCATCGTCGGCCTGATCATCTCCAATGTATTTACCCAACTGATGTCGACGATCAGGGCCTACCTTGCGAACTACATGGTGCGCAATCTCGACTTCACGATGATGTCGCAATTTTTCAAGCATACGATGTCGCTGCCGTTTTCCTTCTTTGCCAAGCGCAAAACCGGCGACATCCTGGCGCGCTTTCAGGAAAACGTGACGATACGCTCCTTCCTGACGGAGTCGACCGTCACCACCATGCTCAATCTGCTGATGGTGTTCATCTATTTCACGATCATGTTTCTGTATAACGTGAAGATGACGCTGGTGCTGATTGCATTCGTCATCCCGATCCTGGCCCTGACCGTGCTGGTGACGCCGAAGATCAAAAATTATGCGCGCAACGTATTTACCGCCTCGACCGATGCGCAAGCCTTCCTGATGGAAACGCTGGGCGGCGTCGAGACCGTCAAAGGCATGGGGATCGAGCGTCCGGTGCGGTTGAAATGGGAAAAGAAATACGCCAAGGCGCTTGAAGTGCAGTACCGGGCGCAGGCATTCAATATCCTGGTCGGGCTCGGCAGCCAGCTACTCAATGCGGCCACCACGATCGCCATCCTGTGGGTCGGGGCCGATCTGGTGCTTGCGCACGAACTCTCCATCGGTCAATTGATCGCGTTCAATGCCTTGATGGGCAGCGTGCTGGCGCCGCTGATGGGACTGGTCGGACTCTGGAGCCGGCTGGCCGACGCCGGTGTCGCGATGGAACGCCTGGGCGACGTGCTGGACATGGAGCCGGAGCAAAAGCCGGCCGATCTTCCGTCGCGCGTCGTGCTGCCCGATTTGCAGGGCGAGATCCGGCTGGAGGGCATCTATTTTCGCTACGGCGGCAACGAGACCCCCTATGTTCTCGAAAATATCAGCCTCGATATCAAACCGGGCGAGCTGGTCGCGATCGTCGGCCGCAGCGGCTCGGGAAAAACGACGCTGGCGAAGATGCTGGTGGGTTTCTATACGCCCACGGAGGGCAAACTGCAGGTGGATGGTTATGACATCAGCGTGATCGACAAGGACTACTACCGCGCGCAGGTCGGCTATGTCATGCAGAGTAATTTGCTGTTCTCCGGCACCATTGGTGAGAACATTGCCAGCGGCGATGAAAGTCCGGACCGCCGGCGCATTGAAGAAGTAGCGAAGATGGCGGACGCGCACGCGTTCATCAGCAAAATGCCGCTGGGTTATGAGCAAATCGTGGGCGAACGCGGCGTCGGTTTATCCGGCGGGCAAATTCAGCGCATGTGCATCGCCCGCGCGCTATACCACGATCCGCGCCTGCTGGTGTTTGATGAAGCAACCTCGGCGCTGGATACGCAATCGGAAAGCAACATCATCGGCAACATGAGCGACATTCTCAAGGGGCGCACCGCCGTGATCATTGCGCACCGGCTCAGTACGATCATGCGGGCCGACAAGATACTCGTGCTGTACGAAGGCGCGATTGTGGAGCAGGGGCGGCATGAGGAATTGGTGGACAGGAAGGGGATGTATTACCAACTGGTCCAGAAGCAACTGAGTGCGGGATGAAAATATTCAACCAAAGAGTGCAGGGAAGTTCCGCGGTCTCGTACGCGGGATTGCTCGAAAAAATCGAAATTTTTCGGTCGACGCTGCGCTGGTCCAGCAAATTGGAGCGGCCGGAAATAGAAAAGCTGTTGAAGCAGTCGAACGCGTTGCGCGACGAGGTCATGCAGTTGTCGCACAAGGAGCGCTTCGTGCGCGCGGCAAGCGCTGAACCGGCGCCTACGGATCAGGCGCCGGGAGAACGCCGCAAGGCCTTGCTCGAACGCAGCTTCGTTTTTGAAGGAACATTCGGCGACAATCCGAAACTGCTCGAAGCCCTGGAGATCGCGGAGAAGGCGGCGCCCACCGATCTGCCAGTGCTGATCGACGGCGAAAGCGGGACCGGCAAGGAACTGATGGCAAAAGTCATCCATGCCAACGGTGCGCGTGCCGACAAGCCGTACATCTCGGTCAACTGCGGCGCGATCCCCGAGAACTTGCTGGAGTCCGAGCTGTTCGGCCACAAGAAAGGGGCATTCACCGGTGCGACCAACGATCGGAAAGGCAAGTTCGAAAGCGCGCACAAGGGCACCATTTTTCTGGATGAAATCGGCGAACTGCCGCTGCCGGGCCAGGTGAAGCTGCTGCGCGTGCTGCAATCGCACGAGATACAAAGGGTTGGATCGGATGAAACCATTTCAGTCGACGCCCGCATCGTGGCCGCGACCAACAAGAATCTGCGCCGGTTATGTGAAGAAGGCAGATTTCGGGAAGACCTGTTCTACCGGCTCGGCGTCATCCATGTGACCTTGCCGCCGCTGCGCGAACGCAAGGACGAGATTCCCTTGCTGTTTGCATTCTTTAGCGACGAGGCTGCGGAGGCGCTCAAAAGGCGTCCGATAAAATTAACGCCGCGCCTGCGGGAATTTCTGTTGAATTATTCTTATCCGGGCAATATACGAGAGTTGCGCAACATCATTTACCGCATCTCCTGCCTGGCCGGCGACACGGCAGATCTGGCGCACCTGCCCGAAGACATTCGGCCCACGTCGCCTGCCTTGACGCTGCACAACGGTGCAGCAACCCTCGGCACCGGCATGTCGAGCGCGACCTCGCTAAGCGACGCCAAGCGTGCCGCAATCGATGAGGTGGAGAAAGCGTTTCTGGAGCGGGGACTGCAGGAAGTCGGCGGTACGGTGGCGGAGCTGGCAAGGCGGTGCGACATGAACCGGTCGCATCTGCAAATGCTGTTGAAGAAGCATGGGATTCATTCGAAGGACTTTCGGCATCAGGGATCGTCGCACGGTGAAAAGCGGAATTGACGGTCGGATGGTGGCTGGTCTCTGAAATGACAACCCCCACTGAAGAAGGGAGCGGTGCGTTTGAAGCGTGCCTGATCCTGGCTTCTACGCGCCACACCGAAATCCAAAAAGCCGAGGGCAAGAAGTGGAGCGTGTGGCCGGTTCCGGTCCGTAATCATTAATGTCCTTTGAATGCTCCCAAAGCTATTCTCTGAATATTGCATGGAGCAAGTATGTATAGTAGGATGTAAATATTGGTTTCAGGAAACTAAATTCGGCGCGATAGTGTGAGAGTTTTCATTGAATCCATTTCTCTTATTAATTCTAAGAACTAAAAGGACAATCTATATGGAGTTTTACAATCAGAAGTTCAGATGGCTGCTTCTTGCTGCATTCATGAACGTTTGTATTGCCAGCACGAGCCATGCGACTCCCTTGTTCATTGATAATTTCGAAAATGGGTTGGCACAATGGACAGGGAGGAGCGGAGGAGCGCACCATGGAACAGTGGTGAACGATCCTCTGAATGCAGGGAATCACGTACTCGCGTTTACTAAGTTGATCTCCGGCGGAGATATCTATAGCCAGCAGCAGTTCAATCTTACCTCGGGGACGACCTATCGGGCTTCATTCGATTATCTGGGGCTTGCTGTAAAAGGTTCGGTCTTGGGGGATCTTGGCGGCTATGCCGGGTTCTCCAGTGGTTTTGGGGGGCAGGTTAAGTGGTATTACGCAACTGGTACAGCTGGTGGTGCTACTCCAACTCTCGTCGATGATGGAAAATGGCATAACTATATATACGATTTCGTGGCGCCCATTGTCTGGTTTGGGGGGGCGCACGGGAGTTCCGTACATCTGATGTTTGAAGACTTCTTGGGTGGTGTGCCGGGAGACGCCTATTTCGACAACATCCGATTCTCGGTAGCTTCTTCAATATCGGAGCCTTCTCAAATACCCGAGCCGTCCTCTGCATTGTTCTTCGGAATCGGGCTCTTGTTTCTGCTGACGAAGCGATGCATACGATCACCACGCAAATTATTTGAGGACGTAAAACAGATCGGCATGAAGCAACCGCTCTCAATTTGATTTTTCCTTGGTAGATTGTAGGGTGAGTCTCCGCACCCACCATGATTCGCAAAATGCTCTAACGTAATCGAACAAAATTAATTGTGATTTCTACGCGATATTTGTTGTAGGAGCGGGTCATGCCCGCGACAGCTTGCATATGCCAACACCGATCGTGGGCATGGTCCGCTCCTCCAAAAAACACAATTTCTTATCGGCGGTAGCGGGCACATCACGATACGCTCTCAATGATGCCACGCTGTTCACATGTAGATCTTATTGCGCCCTTGCTGCTTGGCGCGGTACATCGCGGCATCGGCATACCCGAGCAGGCCTTCCGCATCCCGGCCGTCGCCGGTATACATGGTGGCGCCGATGCTGGCGGTCACCGTGGCGGTCTGTTTTCCGAGATGGAAGGGCTGGCGCAAGGTATGCAGAATCTTGTCTGCCACCGCCGTGACTTGCCGTTCTTGCGTCGGTCCATCGAGCAGTATCACGAATTCATCGCCGCCTAACCGGGCGATCGTATCTTCTTCGCGTACGGAGTCGGTCAGGCGTTTTGCGACATCGACCAATAACGCATCGCCGCTCGCGTGTCCCATGCTGTCGTTAATCTTCTTGAAATGATCCAGATCCAGGAATAACAATGCAAAGCTTTCATGTTTGCGCTGTGCGCGCGCAATCGCCTGCGTGATTCTGTCCTTTAACAGGTTGCGGGTGGGCAGGCCGGTGAGCGCGTCGTGATCGACGGCATAGGCCAGTTGTTCCGTCTTTTTCTGCGCTTCCGTCACATCGCGAAACACCGACACCGCGCCTACCGTCTTTCTGTGGCGGTCATACAGCGGCGTGGCCAGTTCTTCAATGATGTGTTTCTTTCCGGCCTTGCAGAACAAGATGCATTGTTTTTTGCGCTGCGCGGCCGAATGCAGGCTGTCTTCCATCGCGGTTGTAACGCGCTGGTTTTTGTCATCGACGCATTCAAACACTTCATTGGCGGTTCGGTGCAGGGCTTGCTGAATGCGCCAGCCGCATAATTTTTCCGCAGCAGGGTTCAGGTATTCGATACGGTCCTCAGCATCGATCAGGACGACGCCCTCGCCGATGGAGCTCAGGGTGGTTTGCAAGCGATCTCTTTCCTGGAAAAGCGCTTCTTCGGCGCGTTGGCGCTGCGCGATTTCTGCTTCCAGCCCCTGCTTGTCAAACCGCAGATTGAGCGACGTGCGAATCGCGCAATGAAAGTTCCATGCAGAAACCGTCATGGCGGCGAAGAAGATCAGCGTCATGATGCCCATTACCGTTTGCAGTGTGGTGTGCAGCGTCAGATAGCGAATGGCAAGCGGTAGCAACGCCGGCGTCAAAAATGCCAGGCAAGCCTCCATCCGCGGCGCCAGCACACTGATGCCGCCCGCTGACATGCCGGCCAGCACAAAAGCGACGAATACCTGATGGGCGATCGACTCGAGCGGAAACAACACAAAGGCTGCCGCCCCCCAAACGCTACCCGCTAATCCTGTGCCCATCAGATAAGCGGCGTTCCAAAGGCGGGCTTCATCGGGTGCGGGATTGCTCCTGACATAACGCCGCATGATCAAGGCCCGGATCGCTGTGACGAGCAACAGACAACCATACCAGCCGAGCAAGACAAAAACGGAAATATAGGCGCTCTGGGCATAAGCCAGGATAGCGCCATTGATCAGCGTTACGGAATAGGCGAGAGGCGCGTTTTTGTAGAGCAGCTTGACCTGTTCGGCATATACCTGAGTCGAATTGAAGAATTCAATGCCGACGTATTTCATTTCGCGGCCCGGAAAGAAGAGGACGAACCTCGTTGGACCAATTCCAATGTCATTCGTTGTACTGGAAGTCTTGCTGTTGCTTTTCGATAGAGAGTCCAGTCGGCGTTATTGCCGATCACCGACCTTTGGCGTTAAATTTAAAACGGCAAATATTATCGCCTTTGGCCATGCATGCCTGGTGATCCACCGTGCTATCGGTGAAGGCCGATAAAAGTGCCAAATCGAATTGGCATATGTTCGGATTCGTCAATGCGAGCGTATGGAACACGCAATTATCCGCCTCGATTGCTTCTGCCTTCGCGCCGCCCGTGCTGCGCGCAGCATATCCAAGCTGTTCCATGATTTCGGACAGCTTTTGTATTTTTTCATCCCGACTGATGAGTTCGGGATGTTGGGCCCGTAACTGTTTCCCGACTTGCGCACCCATCTTACTCAACCGTTCACCCAAGCCGTCAGCCCCGGCTTCCTGTTGAACCGAATCGATCAATAACTGGGCGAACCAGGCGTAATGGCGTGGAAAGCATTCATTGCCCTTATCGGTCAGCACATAGAGCTGCTCCGGCCGCCCACCGGAAGCCCGCGTAACCCCTCTTTTTACCAGTCCATCATTTTCCAGTGCTGCCAAATGCTGTCGCACGGCAGTGCGCGTAATCGCAAGCTGCACTGACAACTCGTCGGCGGTCATCCCCGCTTTATTTTTCAATAACAGCCGCAGTAATTCTTTCTGTCGAATTCCCAATATTTCCAGCATACGTCCTCCTTACGGATGGCAGCCGCATCGTCCTGGCTGCACCTTCTTTTCATTCGACTTCTATTTTATATCACCATCAATAATAAGACACTTAAAACATATTTAACTGTACAAAGTATCTTTATTGATCTACTCTAATAAAACGCACCGTCGATTCAAAGGGAATTGACGGCACGGTAAGGACCAACCTCATGGAGAGAAAAATGGTAAAGAATCGATTGGAACAACAACACGCACGCCGCTCATTCCTGCGTGGGACGACCGCAGCGATGCTATCGACCGGCGCGGTGTTACTGTTGGCCGGACAGGAAGCGGGCGCCGCAGGCAGCAAGGAAGATATGGCAAGCGACATCGGCATCCTGAACGTGGCTCTTGGGCTGGAGCACCAAGGTATCAATGCTTACACCTTGGGCGCCAAAAGTGGTTTATTGCAAAAGCCGGTACTCGATATCGCGTTGAAATTTCAAGACGATCACAAAGTACATCGCGATCTGCTGATCGGCGCCATTGCCAAACTCGGCGGCAAGGCGGTCGAGGAAAAATCTCTCGATGTGTACGCGCATGCGCTTAATGCAGGTCAGCTAAAGAACCAGAACGATGTGTTGAAGCTGGCGCTATCTCTTGAATTAGGGGCGACCAACGCGTATCTCGGCGTCATACCGGCGTTCAAGGATCATGCGTTCGCCAAAGTGGCCGCAAGACTGGCCGCAGATGAAGTCGCGCATTGGGCAGTGTTAAACAATGCCCTCGGCATGCCACTGCCGGCGGCCATGTCCTTTGGTGCTTGACGAATTCTGACCTGCCGAAGAAAGCACTTTTCAGCAGGTCATTCTTATTTGGAGGCACAACGCATGAAAATCATTTGGTCCCTGTTTACTGTAGCGGCATGTTTGACCAGTTCGTTTGCGCAGGCCGGCGGCGATGCAGAGAATGGAAAACTGCTATACGCATCGCGCTGCATCGCATGCCATTCCATCGATGCCAGTCTGGCCGGGCCGGCACATCGAGGTGTGTTTGGAAGAAAGGCCGGAAGCGTCATCGATTTTGACTACAGTCCCGCGTTGAAGAAATCCAGGGTGATTTGGAATGAAAAGACCTTGGATAAGTGGCTGGCGAATCCCGAAGCATTCATGCCGGGGCAAAAAATGGGTTATTCGGTATCCGATGCCGGAGAGCGCGCAGATTTGATTGCGTATTTAAAAAGTCAAACCAGGTGATGACAGATTAAGCAGGTACGCAAAATTATTGGTGTTGCGATCAAGCGGGAAAGGAGTAGGGTGCGCTTGCGCACCAATATCGTCGGTCACAGCATTGGTGCGCAAGCGCGCCCTTTCCATTTATGGGTTTTCAGCCGGACGTTCCGGATTTTGTGCTTCACTTATTGATTGCAGACGATGTCGTATTGTAGCGGTGCCCGAGGGGTTCTCTGCAAACACCATCTTGCCGTTCTCCGTCCGTTTATCGTCCTTGAACTCGCCTTCCCAATAACTTCCGTTTACCCATGTGTAGCGGCCATGACCCTGGCTCTTGCCTTTGAACCAGGCGCCGCTATAGACATCGCCTTCCTTGAACCGGGTGGTGCCTTGGCCATGCGGCAGGCCGTCTTTCACGTCGCCTGTGTAGCGGTTGCCGTTGGCGAAGACGATGCTGCCTTTACCGTTGGGTAAATCTCTTGCCCAGTCGCCGTCGTAACGCTGGCCGTTGGTCCAGATGAAGCGGCCTTTTCCTTGCTTGATGCCCCGCACCAGCGTTCCTTCAAACTGCGTACCGTCGGTCCAGATGATTTTGCCCGTGCCGGAAACGCTGCCGGTCGGGGCGACGGAAAAATCGCCGACTAGGGTCTGGCCATCCAGCTTGAGGGATTTTCTGCCGGTCGCGACCGGCGGCTCTGGGGCCGGTTCTGGAGCAGGCTCCGGCGTTGCTTCAGGCACCGGTTCCTTTGGCGCGGGCAGTGCGCTCGGTTCCACCGGCTGGATGCTGGCCTGCTGGTCTGCT
>CAMLDH010000032.1 GCA_946478765.1 uncultured Oxalobacteraceae bacterium
GTACGCGCCCTGCAAGGGACGAGCAACGCTGCAATGCGCCCCGAAGCGGCCCGCGGCACCCGTACACTGATACGAAAACCGCTCTAATTACATCCTGTTCAAGTAAAAAGCCGCACCAAGGTGCGGCTTTTTTATGTATCGAACCGAACTTGTCGTGCGCTTACACTTACAGCCAGTAAACCACCACGTACAAGCCGAGCCAGACTACGTCCACGAAGTGCCAGTACCATGCAGCGCCCTCGAAGCCGAAGTGGTGATCCGCGGTAAAGTGACCTTTCATCACGCGGTACAGCACAACTGACAGCATGATCGCGCCCAGTGTAACGTGGAAGCCATGGAAACCGGTCAGCATGAAGAAGGTCGAACCGTAGATGCCGGAAGACAATTTGAGGTTCAATTCATGGTACGCATGGATGTACTCATATGCTTGAAAACCCATGAAGGTTGTGCCAAGCGCGATGGTGGCCAGCAACCAGAACGCGGTCTTGCCGCGATGCCCCGCACGCAATGCGTGATGCGCGATCGTCAATGTCACGCCGGACGTCAACAACAACGCAGTGTTAATTGTCGGGATCGGGAACGGGCCCATCGTCGTGAATTTTTCAATCGTGCCGGCCGGACCACCCGTGCCCCATTGGCCTGCAAAATCCGGCCACAAAATCTTGTGATCCAGATCCGCCAGCCATGGCATCGTGATGCTGCGTGCATAGAACAGTGCGCCAAAGAAGCCCGCGAAGAACATCACTTCGGAGAAAATGAACCAGCTCATGCTCCAGCGAAACGAGGTATCGATACGGGCGCTATACAGACCGCCTTCGGATTCCGCGAATGCGTCGCCGAACCAGTTGTACAGCACCACGATGAGCCCCAGGATCCCTGCAAGATTGGCATAGGGGCCCCAGGCATAGCCATTGACCCATGCGGATGCACCTGCCATCGTCAAGAGGAGCGTTGCCCCTGCCAGCACCGGCCATTTGGATGGACCCGGCACAAAATAATAAGGCGCATTAGCGTGTTGCTGAGAACTCATCTCGATCTCCAAATTTAAAATTACTTTGCGACGACTGCCTTGACAATCATGATCAGCGTCGCAATAAAAATCAATGCCCCAATCACGCCGGCAATAACCACATGCACGGGATTGAGCTGCGCGGCATCCTTTTCGTAATCGCTTTTCTTTCTGATGCCGAAAAACGACCAGAACACGGCCTTCATCGTCGCGCCAAACGAGGCTTTGCGCTTTGATGCATCCTTCAACTCTTCCATGCTGCTTTATCCTTCAACCGGCCGTTTTGCCTTTTCCGGCAATTTCAAAAAACGTGTATGACAAGGTAATCGTCTTCACATCTTTCGGCAGCGCTGGATCGATGTAAAACACGACCGGCATCTGCTTCGCTTCATTCGGCCCCAGCGTCTGTTGTTTGAAACAGAAACACTCGACCTTCTTGAAGTGCGCCGATGCCTGCTGCGGCGCATAACTCGGAATCGCCTGCGCATCGATGCTGCGCGCTTGCGTATTCACCACTTCGTACACCACTTGCGCCATCTCACCCGGATGCACTTGCAAACTATTGACGACCGGGCGAAAACGCCAAGGTCCTTGCGCATTCGCGTCGAACTCAACTGTAATCGTCCGCGTTTTATCGATCTGCGTATTACCGACACGCTCTACCGTTGCGTCTTTCGGCGTCAGGATATTGACGCCGGTAATTTCGCAAATTTTTTTGTAGATCGGGACCAGCGCATAACCAAAGCCGAACATCAATACCGCAACAACAAGCAGCTTGCCCAACATCTGGGCATTCAGTTTGCGCGCGTATCCGGTACGATCTTGATCTTGCTGTTCCATTTCAACTCAACCACAACCGCTTGACGAAGACGCCAGCAAAAAATATGAGCGCGATCGACGCCAGAATCAGCGCGGTTTTGAGGTTGTTCGGTTTTTTCTGGTCAGTCATATGCACAATCAGGCGAGCATGCGCTCGCCATCAAATTACTTCACTGTCGGCGGTGTTTCAAAAGTGTGGAACGGTGCCGGGCTGGGAATTGTCCACTCAAGACCTTCTGCGCCTTCCCATGGCTTATCAGCCGCCTTTTGGCCGCCCTTGATCGACGGCAGCACAACTGCGAACAGGAAATACACCTGTGACAGACCGAAACCGAACGCACCGATCGACGCCACCATGTTGAAGTCGGTAAACTGCGCCGGGTAGTCCGCATAGCGGCGCGGCATGCCGGCCAGCCCCAGGAAGTGCATCGGGAAGAAGGTAACGTTGAAGGTGATCAGCGATGCCCAAAAATGGAACTTGCCGCGCGCTTCGTTGTACATGAAGCCGGTCCACTTCGGACCCCAGTAGTAGAAACCAGCGAACAGCGCGAACAGGGAGCCGGCCACCAGCACGTAGTGGAAGTGCGCCACCACGTAGTAGGTATCCTGCAACTGGATATCAATCGGCGTCACCGCCAGGATCAGGCCGGTGAAGCCACCCATCGTGAACACGAAGATGAAGCCGACGGCAAACAGCATCGGCGTCTCGAAGGTCATCGAACCCTTCCACATCGTGGCAATCCAGTTGAACACTTTAACGCCGGTCGGAATCGCGATCAGCATCGTTGCGTACATGAAGAACAGCTGACCGGTCACCGGCATGCCGGTTGTGAACATGTGATGCGCCCAGACGATGAACGACAGGATCGCGATCGACGACGTTGCATATACCATTGATGCATAGCCGAACAATTGCTTGCGGGCGAAGGCAGGAATGATGTGCGATACGATGCCGAACGCCGGCAAAATCATGATGTAGACCTCGGGATGACCGAAGAACCAGAAGATATGCTGGTACATCACCGGATCGCCACCGCCGGCCGCATTGAAGAATGATGTACCGAAATGACGGTCAGTCAGGGTCATTGTGATCGCACCAGCCAGCACCGGCATCACGGCGATCAACAGGTAAGAGGTAATCAGCCAGGTCCAGCAAAACATCGGCATTTTCATCAGCGTCATGCCGGGTGCGCGCATGTTCAGAATCGTGGTGATGATGTTGATCGAGCCCATGATCGACGATGCACCCATGATGTGCATCGCGAAAATGCCCATGTCCATGCCGATGCCCATCTGGGTCGACAGCGGCGCATACAGCGTCCAGCCGGCGGCAGTCGCGCCGCCCGGCACCAGGAACGACGTTGCCAGCAGCAACGCGGCAGGCGGCAGCAGCCAGAACGAGAAGTTGTTCATGCGTGCGAATGCCATGTCGGATGCGCCGATCTGCAGCGGCACCATCCAGTTGGCAAAACCCACGAAGG
The DNA here is from genome assembly GCA_946478765.1 of uncultured Oxalobacteraceae bacterium. The sequence goes on from CAMLDH010000032.1 coordinate 3,310, forward strand.
CCGGCATGATCGCGCCGAACACCATGATCAAGCCGTGCATGGTGGTTAACTGATTGAAGAATTCCGGCTGAAAGAATTGCAAGCCGGGCTGGAACAACTCGGCGCGGATCAGCATCGCCAGCAAGCCGCCCGACAACAGCATGGTGAAAGAGAACCACAGATACAGCGTACCGATGTCCTTGTGGTTGGTCGCGTACAACCAGCGACGCCAGCCGTGCGGATGGTCGTGCGCGTGGTCGTGAGAATGATCGTGTGCGTGATCGATTGCGGTAGTGCTCATCTCAAACTCCTCAATTTATTACTTGCGCGCAGCCAGAACTTCGGCCGGTTGAACGATGTTTTCCTGGGCTTTATTGGACCAGTTGTTGCGGGTGTAGGTAATCACCGCAGCAATATCGGTATCGGACAACACCGACTTCCATGCCGGCATCGCGTTTTTACCGTTCAACACGATCTTCATTTGATTCGCTTTCGGGCCGTTCACAATCGCAGAACCGTCCAGCGCCGGGAATGCGCCGGGCACCCCCTTGCCGGTCGCCTGATGGCACACTGCGCAGTTCGCAGCATAGGTTTTTTCGCCGCGTTGTTTCAGCTCAGCCACCGTCCAGACCTTGTTGGGATCGTCTGCCTTGGCAGCCATTTCCTTCTTCTTGCCGTCGACCCATTTCTTGTAGTCGTCTTCGCTGACAACATTGACGACGATCGGCATGAACGCGTGCTCCTTGCCGCACAGCTCAACGCACTGCCCACGATAGGTGCCGATTTTTTCAGCCTTGAACCAGGTGTCGCGCACAAAGCCGGGAATAGCATCCTGCTTGACGCCGAACGCAGGAATGGTCCATGAGTGGATCACATCGTTTGCAGTTGTGATGATGCGAACTTTTTTGTTGACCGGGACGACGACAGGATTGTCCACTTCGAGCAAATAATTATCGTTGCGCGGTTCCGTTGGCGCTATGCCGGGCGAGCCGACCTGGGAACGCGGCGTAGCCAGATTGGACAGGAACGCAATGCCTTCACCTTCCCCTTTGAGGTAATCGTAACCCCATTTCCATTGCATGCCAGTCGCCTTGATGGTGAGGTCGGCATTGGACGTGTCCTTCATTGCAACCACGGTTTTGGTGGCGGGCAGTGCCATGCCGATCACGATCAGGAACGGCACCACTGTCCATGCGATCTCGACTGCGGTGCTTTCATGGAAGCTCGCGGCTCTATGGCCCAGCGATTTGCGGTGCTTGAGGATCGAATAGAACATCACGCCGAACACGGCAATGAAGATTGCCAGACAGATGAACAGCATCAGGTTATGGATCGAATAGATCTCACGCGCAATCTGCGTTACGGGTTGCTGCAAGTTGAGTTCCAGCACAGCCGGCCCCCCTTGGCTATCGACCACCGCCCACGCCGGCAAACCTGCCGCCATGAGCCACGCACCAAGCATCAACGTTTGAAGGCGCTTCGCATATTTCATAATTTCCTCAAAAGCCCAAAATAATAATTTTTTTGCCCAGTGGCGGCGAAACACACCACTAACCACTCGACGCCAGCGCGCTGCATAACTCCCGCGCAAACTCACGTCGCCTCCATTCTGTCAAAAACCGCCCTACTTCGACCCGCGTGCCATCGGCTTCCAGACGGATCAATCCACTCCGCGACAGCGGCGGCGCGACGCGTACTCTGCGCTTATCCAATCTGAATTGACGAGTGCGCTCCGTCTGGATCAGTTCGACCAAAAGGACCTCATCGATTAACGCGATATGCTCACGGTCAGTCGCGTGGCGGGCAAACCGAAAAAAAGCCCAGCCCACCGCTGACATCTCGATAACCGCGAACCCAAGGACATACCAGGCACCGCGCACAGTGAAAAATGTCGCCACCATCAACGAGACCATGCACAACCCTGCGAATGCCCTCATCAGCTGATGCGGCGATATCGAACAATTACGCTTTAAAACCCATTCTCGCGTGGCCATGACATCCCTATCCAAAAGGATAGCAAGACAATGCCGACACTACTTACTTAGAACTGCGGAAGTATAAGTCGGAAAGAGACTCGTTATCAAGTGGAAAAGCGACTAGAAATCTCCGCCGCTGCACGGAGCCGAGTGTAATTTCAGCCGCAAACGCCGCGCCACTCCTGATTTATTGATCGTTATCGAAGGACAAGGTTCGCGTGGTTTTATCGTGTTTTGCGCCTGACTGGGGGGCGCGCGCTCTATTTTTTGCGCAGATCCAGCCGGATAATTGCCTCTCCTGCCGCAGTCGTCCGTGGCGCAGGGCGAAACGCATGGCCGTAGATGATCTCGAAGGTCAGCGGAATCTTGCCGTCGGGCCGCCGCAACCTGTCCAGCGCTTGAAGCGCCCGCCTCCATGCGTGCCGGCCGAACAAGGCACGGCGTCGCGTCAGAAGCGGATTGCCGCCCCAGGCCCGCACGTCCGCCATCAATTTGTCGGTGGATTCATAGGTGACGGTGATGGTTTCCATATCCATCACCGGCGTGGAAAATCCGACGTTGACCAGCATGTCGCCAAAATCATGCATATCGACAAATGACAATGCATGGGGCATTTCATCCGCCGCCGCAAATGCCGCCCGCAGCTCCTTGAAAGTGTCCGGCCCGAAGCAAGAAAACATTAACAAGCCATCAACGCTGAGCACGCGACGCCATTCCGCGAATACGCGGTCAGGTTGCGGATGCCAATGCAATGCAAGGTTGGACCACACCAGATCGACCGCATTAAGATTCAGCGGCAATTGTGCGAAGTCGCCGCACAATACGCTGGACGGCACACCCGATCCGCCGACGGCTTTACCTGGCAGCCATTTGGCCAGAAACCGGTTCATCGACGACATCGCAGCGAGTTGCTTTGTGCGCACTGCGGTCAGCATGGCCGCCGAAGCATCGACGCCCAGCACGTGCGCGTCCGTGTATTGCGCTTGCAACAACGATAAATCCGCCCCCTCGCCACAGCCGGCATCGAGTACGCGCCGCGGCATGATTTTGATCAATGCCAAGCGTTCATGCATGCGCGCAGCAACTTCGCGTCGCAAAAAATTCGACTCGGCAACGCGGTCCGGCGCAGTGAACAATTGCCGCACACGACGCAGATCGATCGGCGCGCTGAATGCCGAATCGGCGGAGGAAGATGGCAACGACACAGGAGACACAGGGAATGGGCGAGATGAAATGAGATAATCGGCGTTAGTTTACACGCTTGAAGGCAATACTGCCCATGCTCTCCCGTTTGCGTCACTGGTCGCTACATCTGTCCGCCCGCCTGCCTGTGCTGGTGCCGTCTTCGTGCGCGCTATGCGGCATGGTTGATGACGACGCAATTTGTGGAAGTTGCCGCGTGCGATTTTTCGCTGTACGCAAACATCGCTGCACCCAGTGCGCGACGCCGTTGCCGGGAATCACGCCAGCGAGCGCACAGCGCTGCGGCGACTGCCTGAAACAGCCGCCCGCATTCGATGCGACCTTCGTTGCCGCCGATTACGCGCCGCCGATCGATCAATTGGTGCTGGCATTGAAATTCGGCAGCCGCCTGGCATTGGCGCCGCTGTTTGCGCGCATGCTGTGCGATGCCTTGCTGCACGAGCGGGCGCAAGCGCTTGCCTTGCCGACGCAATTGATTGCGGTGCCGCTTGGCGCACAGCGCCTGACGGAACGCGGCTTCAATCAGGCGCTGGAAATCGCCAAGCCTCTTTCGCGCGCACTTGGCATCGCACTCGATGCGCATCTGGTCCTGCGCCAGCGCGAAACCAATGCACAGGCATTGCTGCATCCGGATGAACGCCACAAGAACATCCGGCACGCGTTCATGGTCGCGCACGGCGCCGTCGATGACGTACGCGGCCGGCATATCGGTGTCGTCGACGATGTGATCACCACCGGCGAGACGCTCCATGAAATGGCGGCGACATTGAAACGTTTCGGCGCCACGCGCGTCACCAATTTCGTGTTCGCCAGAACATTGCAGAAATAAGAAATAACAGGAGAACGAATTTGTTTCACGTCGTACTGGTTGAGCCTGAGATCCCGCCCAACACCGGCAACATCATTCGCCTGTGCGCCAATACCGGCGCGCAATTGCATTTGATCGAACCGCTCGGTTTTCCCCTGGATGACGCAAAAATGCGCCGCGCCGGACTCGATTATCATGATTACGCCACGATGAAAGTGCATCGCGACTGGCATGCGTTCATCGCGAGCGAAGCGCCCGATCCGGCTCGCATGTTCGCGTTGACCACGCACGGCTCGACGCCGTTTGCGGATGTGGCATTCCGTCCCGGCGATGTGTTCGTGTTCGGCTCCGAAACCAAAGGGTTGAATTCTGCATTGCGCGAATCGTTTGCAGCCGCACAACGCATTCGATTGCCGATGCGGCCCGACAATCGCAGCCTGAACCTGTCCAATACCGTCGCAGTGGTGGTCTATGAAGCGTGGCGCCAGAACGGCTTTGCCGGGGGCGGCTAACAGACATCATATGAATTTCAGGAGCCCCGATGCATCACTGAACGTTTCGGTGCGCGGGGCGCACGCCATATTGATTTGCAAAATACCGTACATCCGGCGCAATGCATTGCGCTACGGCTCGCGTCACTTCTGTCCGCAAGCGCGTGCCTTGGGACAGGATCACATTGGCGGGACATGCGCACGATGGTGGACGGCGCCATGCGGCCGCAGCAAGCCGCCATCGGATAGCCAGTCCTACAACAATACCCCCACAAATCAGAACGAAACCACTACTATTTACTATGGTTATTATTTACTATAGGTATCTTGTTCTCCTGCCGCCACCGCTCCTGAGTCAAACTTCAGTCGACGCTGGCAGGGACTGACAACATCGAGAGCCAGACAGGAAAGAGCATGCCTCGCAATGACCATGAAGTGCAGCCCCAGAGAGCGCAATCAATGGCGCGATCAATGAATTCCGTACGCTTGTGTGGCCTCATCCTGATTTTTTCCGTCCTCAATTTGGCGACTTTTCCCCAAAACGCGCTCGCGCAAAGCGATGATCCCATCAAACCCGTTCCGACTGAAAACAAGCTGAATCCACGGAAGGTCGCATTGGGCGAGCGGCTCTTTCACGATAAGCGGCTGTCCAAAGATAATTCCACGTCATGCGCGAGTTGCCACAACCTGATGCGCGGCGGCATGGACGGGCAAGCGAAGTCGATCGGTATTGGCGGCGCCAGCGGTGCGGTCAACACCCCCACCGTCTTCAACAGCAGCCTGAATTTCCGTCAATTCTGGGATGGTCGCGCCAACTCGCTTGAAGATCAAGTCGGCGGCCCTGTCCATAATCCGAAAGAAATGGGCAGCAGCTGGGCGGAAATTCTTGCCAAGCTGTCACAAGACGCCGCCCTGAGCGCGCAGTTCAAGGAAATTTACCCGACCGCGCTGCAAGCAAAGAACGTGCAGGATGCGATCGCGACCTTCGAGCGTTCATTGCTTACTCCCAATGCACGCTTTGACCGGTATTTACGTGGCGACAAAAAGGCGTTGAACGCCGATGAACTCAAGGGCTATCAACTCTTCAAGAGCTACGGTTGCGTAGCGTGCCATCAAGGCGTGAACGTCGGCGGCAACATGTTTCAGACTTTCGGGGTAATGGCCGATTACTTCGGCAAACGCGGCAACCTGACGGCTGCCGATCTGGGCCGATACAACGTGACGAAAAATGAAGCCGACAAGCACGTTTTCAAAGTACCCGGCTTGCGCAATGTGGCGTTAACGGCGCCGTACTTCCATGATGGATCGGCAAAAACCCTGAATGAGGCAGTTGATGTGATGTTCAAATACCAACTGGGTCGTGCGGCGACACCGCTGGACAAGGACCTCATTATCAAGTTCCTCGGCACACTGACGGGCGAATACAAAGGCCAGCCGCTCGATCGCATCGACAAGCCGGCGGCACACTAGCTTGCCGGCACGCTACGAAAGTGAACATATGAACAAGACGCGCATCGTCTCCTTGCTCGCAGCGGCGGGACTGACTGCCATCCTGGCTTTCTTGATTGGCAAAACGCGCTTGATGGACTTCGACGCCATTAACGAAATCGTCACTACCCTGCGCAACCTCAAGCAAGTCGATGCGGAATGGAATGTCCATGTATTGCGATCGAAGACAGGAATCAATACCGACTTTGACCAGGTGGCCAGCCCTTTGCCGTTGATCGAGTCGCTTGAGAGCACACTCCAGGACACGAGCAATGAATTCTGGCAGAGGCATGCCCAGAGCAACGCCCGGCTGTTGCCGATGCTGACGCACTACAAGGAAGTGATGGACAAGAAGATCTCGATGATCGAGAGCTTCAAATCGCAACACGCGATTGTGCGTAATTCCTCACTCTTCCTGCCCATTGCCGTCGCAGAGCTGATCGACATGGTACGTGCGAGTGATGCCAAGGCCGACCGTAAAGCACAGATTGAAGCGTCGCTTAACGCTCTGCTGATAAATACCCTCATTTACATCCAGATGCCGGAGCAGGGACTGAAAGAAAAAATCGAAGAGGAAACGCAGGCGCTGCACCAACAGTCCGCAGCGCTGCCCGCACCTGTGCAAGACCGTATTGCCGCGCTGGTGTCGCATGTTGGCGTGATTTTGATAAAGCAACAAACCGGCAACCGACTCCTTGCCGATTTGCTCGCGCTGCCTACCGCGGCAGCCATCGATGCATTAAGCGAGGCGCACCTCCAGGAGCATGAAAAGTTGCTGGTCGAACGGCAGAAATACAGCCAAGCGCTGGTCGCCTACGCGATTTTCCTGCTGTTTCTGCTTGCTTACGCCGGCATGCGCTTATTCAAGAGCTATCAGGTTCTTAATACAACGAACTTGGCATTGAAAAAAAATAACGATGATCTGCTTGAGTCGCAAGTGCAACTGGTACAAGCCAAAGAGCAGGCCGAGGCAGCCAGCCGAGCCAAAAGCGATTTTCTGGCCAACATGAGTCACGAAATTCGCACGCCGATGAACAGCGTCATTGGCATGGCGCACCTGGCCCTCAGAAGCAATCTCACCTCCAGGCAGCGCGACTACATCGAAAAAATCCTCAGTTCCGGCCAGCACTTGCTGGACCTCATCAACGACATTCTCGACTTTTCCAAGATTGAAGCCGGCATGCTGACGTTGGAAATGGCCGCATTCGATCTCGATCAGGTGATGCGCAATGTCGCCAGCCAAGTGGCAGTGAAAGCCAAGGAAAAGGCGCTGAAATTCAGCATCGAGACGGAAGCCGGCGTCACACGCCGGTTATGCGGAGATGCGCTACGGTTAACACAGGTGCTGCTCAATTTGAGCGACAATGCCGTCAAGTTCACCGCACGCGGCGCAGTCATTGTCCGCGTCAAAGCGCTGGAAGAGAGCGGCGCCGCGGCCCGGCTTCGTTTTGAAGTCCAGGATAGCGGCATCGGCATAAGCCAGGAACAGGTTACCGGCTTATTCCAGTCATTCCACCAGGCCGACGCATCCACCACACGCAACTATGGCGGCACGGGCCTTGGGCTTGCCATCAGCAAGCGCCTGGTCGAACAAATGCAAGGGGAGATCGGCATCGAAAGTCAGGCGGGCCAGGGGAGCACTTTCTGGTTCACCGTGCGCCTCGATAAAGATTTAACGCCGGCATTACGCCCGCCCGTCATCCGCCGGACCACCGCAACGGGAAACGAGACACAAGCGGTCGCCCCCCATCAGCCGGCATTGGATGGCGCATGCATCCTCCTGGTCGAGGACAACGCCTTTAATCAGCAAGTGGCCAGCGAATTTCTGAAGGATGCCGGCGCCAGGGTAAGCATCGCCGCACATGGGCAAGAAGCGCTCGACCTGATGCGGCGCGAACGTTTTGACTGCGTGCTGATGGATGTCCAGATGCCGGTCATGGATGGCCTGGAAGCCACGCGACGGATACGCGCCGATCCCGCTCTGGCGGACATCAAGGTGATTGCCATGACAGCGAACGCCAGCAACGAAGACCGGCAGCGTTGCCTGGCAGCCGGAATGGATCACTTCCTCACAAAACCGATCTCGCCCGAGGGACTCTACCGCGCTCTGGCAAAGTATGTAACGCCGCGTCCGGAGGCCGCTTCCATCGCCGCATCTGCGGTAGCGCTGCCTGCCGCAACGGCTGCCAACCCGGCGTCTCTGGCAAGCGATCCGCAGGTGATCGACCTTAGGGTATTGGCAAAAAATTTCGAAAACAACCCCGAGAAGGTCCGCAAGTTTGCGTTCAGGTTCCTGGAGAGTGCACAGCAAAGCATCGCTGAGGTTGACGCTGCGCTGGCACGGGAAGACCTCCCTTTGCTGAAGGCACTAGGGCATCGCAACAAATCCAGTGCACGCTCGGTCGGCGCCTTGGGTTTGGCACAGCTGTGGCAAGCCCTCGAACTGCCGCAAGAAAACGGCAGTGTCGAGCAGGCACGGGAGATTGTCTGCCAACTGCAACCATTGCTGGCGCAGATCGAAACCCACATTGCGGCTTCATTTGACCATCGTGACGGACCGATGCAGGTTGTTTCTTTTTGAAGACTGCCCTCAACAAAACACCATAGCCAGTATGAGGCCACATGCACCACACGTTCGCGCTGTTCGACGACACATGGCAACTACAACTGGACGCACAGCACCTCCGAATGCAACGAGGAGAACCTAGTGCGAGGCAGTATGCTCCCCCGGATCTGGACCGGATTTTCAGTTCAGATGACAGCCGGCGCACCGACGCCAAGCCAGTGATTTTCTGCAAGCCGCGCAACGCGGTGACCGCAGGAGTGAAAAAATACAACAGCAGCAAGCCGACGTACTAATCAAAAAAGAAGTCCCGGTTCATTTCGTGATAGCGTTGCCACAGCACAATTTTTAAACCTTTATGAGAAGGCTTTAAAAAACCACAAACTGGCTATTCCTGGCAAAAACTGGCTTTTTCAAGCGACCTGATCCATTGATTTCCGACTTTTTAAAACCTTCTCCTAAGGGCTGAACAGTTACCAAAAAACAAAACTTTGGGAGACTATTAATGAATTGCCGTTCGATTGTAGAGAGTTTGTCTGTTTCGAAAAAAGTTGACGGTTACTTGTCGGTCAAGCATGGATTCTTGCCTCCGTCTTTGCCGCTGAAACAACTATCCGAAAAATATTCGGTCTGGGATGAGTTTGCTGCAATGATCCCGGAGCTCTATTTTTCGAATCAAACTCAGAAGATCTTGAATGAGATGACTCTCCTATCGATCGATGATTTGACTGACGAAGAATTGCCAAGAGCTTCGCTGGTATTGAGCCTGCTTGCTCATGCTTATTGGCGCCATGGAAGTGATAGAGCATTTTCTGTCAGGATGAGCTCTGCTGACGCTTACTTGCCTGAATCGATTGAGAAGCCGTGGAAGGAAATCACTGAAAGATTAGGGAGAGGCTCTCGACCGTTTCAGGGATTCTATGATTTGTTCATCAATAATTTTGAAATAATTTCGAGAGTTGGTGACCAAGGAGAATATTCTCTTGATGAGATCACGATTGAAAATACGAATGCTCTCGTCAAAAGCTTTGGAAATCAGGCCGAGAGGGTCTTTTATATGGCCTTTGTTGAAATGCATGCTTTGGCCTCCCCATTGGTTGGAATCATTCTGGAGATCGAAGATGCGATTGGGCAGAATAACCCAGAATCTCCTTTGCGAATTGTTGATGCTCTTCGACGCATAGAAGAAATATTAAAGAAATGCGTAAGAGCATTGAAGAAAATAAGCCCGATGGTAGGCCACAAGACCTTTTGTGATCCGGTCTTGTGGTCGAAAACCGTTGCCATCTTCGCGGTGTCACCCACTTCAACGGTGCAAGGAGGGACCAGTGGCGCCTTTGCCCCCTTAGCCTTGACGCTCGACGCCCTGTTGAATCGCAGGAAATATGAGTCCGAGTATGGTCAATATGTTACGACCGAAAGGAACCTGTTAATGCCTGCTCACATCATCGAATTTGTAAAGGCGACAAGCAGAATCGATCTGATGGGTTTTATCAAGAACCAGCGTTCATCCCCTGAAATCTATGCCGACCTTGCTGACGCTTATAACCGTACGATAGATGCCTATGCCGGGCCGGAGGGTTTCCTGGGAAGGCACATTTCCAAGGTGTTTAACTATCTTGGGGTTTCAACCATGGTTGGAAGGAACCAGTCCACGAGCGGTCATGAAAGGTTTGTTCATGAGAAAACGTGGGTTCATGTTAGTAAATCCCTCAATGTCTCCAGATTGGAACGCCCTCAAAAAGAAATCGCATGTGAAGAGCCTGCTGATGAAGATAAAACCGTAGAAATCCCGGAGAACTTGCCTGTTTACAGCCGACTGGATCTTGCAAGGCACCACAGGCCTGACGACTATTGGGTTGTGATCGACGGATACGTTTATGACCTGACTGATTTTCTTGATAAACATCCTGGGGGATCTGAAATCATGTTGGCTTATGCCAGTCAGGATGTGTCTTCCCTCTTCCATTCCATTCCTGAGCATTCGAAATCCCACATTATAAAAATGAGAAGTCGTTATTTGATCGGCAAATTTGTGGAGAATACTTGTTCTGACCCGGGTTTCATTTCATGGAATTATCTACTGGAAAAGCTGATTTTCATACGTTCAATTATTTTTGTGCAATATAACCACGCGGTGGACAAGAGGCTGAAGGCTCTATTTTCGGGACACACTCATAAGAATTTCATTCACGAGCATATGGCTCAAATTGTTGGCGCCATAGAATCGGTGCAGGGCCACTTTGATCCTGATGAAGTCTGGAAGAAACTTAAAGAGAATGATTTCATCACGAATCAGGATCTGAGAGGAGAATTCAGTAAAGAACAAACGGCCCATTTTGATGCCGCCTCCCATTTGTTCGAAAAAGAAGATCTGCAACTGGTTGACAGTCTTATCGGGTTTGCCTTGGAAGTTCTGGAAGATGAGGCGTACGAGAACAAAAGAAAGATGAAAAGCTTTATTAATTTAATCAATCGTTGGTTGCTTGATCACCTCGGCACCATTCGACTGATTGAGAGGCAAGAAGAAACATTGTTTGGCAAGACCGCTGTCTTGCCCGTCATCGGCCAGACCACCGCAACGGGAAACGAGACGCAAGCGGCCGCCCCCTATCAGCCAGCATTGGATGGCGCATGCATCCTTCTGGTCGAGGACAATGCATTCAATCAGCAAGTGACCAGCGAATTTCTGGAAGATGCCGGCGCCAGGGTAAGCATCGCCGCGCACGGGCAAGAAGCGCTCGACCTGATGCGGCGCGAACGTTTTGACTGCGTGCTGATGGATGTCCAGATGCCGGTCATGGATGGCCTGGAAGCCACGCGACGGATACGCGCCGATCCCGCTCTGGCGGACATCAAGGTGATTGCCATGACGGCAAACGCCAGCAACGAAGACCGGCAGCGTTGCCTGGCAGCCGGGATGGATGACTTCATCACGAAACCGATCTCGCCCGAGGGACTCTATCGCGCTCTGGCAAAGCATGTAACGCCGCGTCAGGAGGCCGCTTCCATCACAGCATCTGCCGACACACTGCCTGCCGAAACGGCGGCCAACCCGGCATCTCTGGCAAGCGACCCGCAGGTGATCGACCTTAGGGTATTGGCAAAAGTTTTCGAGAATAATCCCGAGAAGGTCCGCAAGTCTGCCTTCCAGTTTCTGGAGAGCGTACAGCAAAGCATCGCTGAGGTTAACGCTGCGCTGGCACGGGAAGACCTCCCTTTGCTGAAGGCACTAGGGCACCGCAACAAGTCCAGTGCATCCTCGGTCGGCGCCTTAGGCTTGGCACAGCTGTGGCAAGCCCTCGAACAGATGCAAGAAAACGGCAATGTCGAGCAGGCACGGGAGATTGTCTGTCAACTGCAACCATTGCTGGCGCAGATCGAAACCCACATTGCGGCTTCATTTGACCATCGTGACGGACCGATTACAGGTTGTTCCTTTTTGAAGACTGCCCTCAACAAAACACCATAGCCAGCATGGCTGCGTCGTCAGCCAGCATGAGGGTGAGTGTAACGGGCCATATCAAGGCATGCGCGGGAAGAGCGTGAAGTGTGTGTTTGAGCATTGGTATATTTTTTCGTCAGAGCCATCCGGCTGAAAAACCAAGGCGCCGCTAAGGCCACCTCGCGTACAAAGAATTTCAAGAAAATGCGAGATCGCATCCCAATCGTTCATACCGAATGGAAGCTGATCACGCATCAACAGCGAATTCCAAAGCCGTTGATATAATCCCTCTGGTTTTCTCTTGCATTGCCATGCCCTTGCAGCTACATGCAGGAGCCATCTTTAGCGATGCCTCTCAATTAAAATCTCTTCTGATTTTTATCCTCCAAAGTGAAAGGCCTATCATGCATTTCCGTTCGATTCTTACCTTGGCGATCGCATTCACCTTCGGCGCAGCGGCCCATGCAGATGATTACAAGGCGGGCGATCTGCGCATACAGCATCCGTACGCCCGTGCCACCGTCGCCCATCAGCCAAGCGGCGCAGCGTACCTGGCAATTGAAAACAAGGGCAAGAATGCCGACAAGCTGATCGCGGTGTCGTCACCCGTCGCGAAAAGCGCCGAAATCCATTCGATGTCCATGGATGGCAATGTGATGAAAATGCGGGAAGTGGATGGCATTGAAATCAAGCCGTCTGCGCGCGTGGCGATGGAGCCAGGCCATCATGGCTATCACATCATGTTGGTCGGCTTGAAGCAGCCGTTGAAGGCAGGCGACAAATTTCCGCTTACCTTGACCTTTGAAAAATCGGGCAAAGTGGACGTATCGGTGTCGGTGGAAGAGAAGAATGCAAAAAGCGGCAAGGCAGACGCCGATGCAGCCGCGCATCAGCATCATTAACGTTTCACATGGCAAGGGTTTGTCAGGCGTAAATTTACTGTCCAATCCTGATTGGATTGCCCTCGTTGTCAGCGGCTTGCGGTGCACGCATTGCGGCGTAGCGAACGCCGCTTTGCAGCCTTGGGCATTACATCGCGCTGCAAGGCGCCGGCAAAATACCCAATTTATTCCCTAACAGGTTCCAAGTGATGGATATGTTCCGTCAGCCGCCTGCCGTAAAATACCGGTATGCAAAACATTCCGATGAATTCCCGTACCGTGCCGGATGACGAACACTCGGCCTCCCTGCAAGCCTATTTCAAGCCGGAAATCGCACCCGATGACGTGGAACAGGTGTTTCGCCTCAAGCGCGCACAACCGCTGCTGCAAGCATTTACCGCGCTGTTTCACGGCGGATTCGACAGCGTTCTGGTGCGCTTGCTGGTGTTGCGCGAGCTGGCAGCCGATACGCAGTCTTCAGCGCTGACGCGCGCCGACATCAATACCAAACTCGCCTACCTCGACGCGGACAGTCTGGAAACCGTGCTGGCACGCCTGCGTTCGCATCAGTTGCTGAACTGGGATGCCGGGCAAGGCGTATACCGCATTACGCCGACCGCGCGCAACGTGTTGTCCGCCATCGACAACCTGCTGGCGCTGAGCCAGGGCGATGACGAAGCGGAAATGGGTTTCTTGCTGGCGCAGGTGGCGGGCTCGCAGGCGGTCGGCGGGGTGACGGTCGAACAGTTGCAGCATCTGCTCGGACGCCTGGTCGATCTGACCGAGGAATTCCGCGACGCCATCGCGTCCGGTTCGGAATTCCGCCTGCGCTCGGCACAGGTCAAGTGGAACATGGCGTGCGACTGGGTCGAAAAAGGGTCGCAAATCATTCATGCGATCACCAACGATCCGCGCGCCGATGCCGCCACGCATCGGGCGGCGCAGGCGATCGGCCGCGCGCAAAGCGCGCTGCTCAACATGCAGGGCATGTTCTCGCGCGCGCTTAATCAGAGCGAGCGCCAGCGCGTCCATCTCGGACAGTCGGGACTGTCGACCACCGACATCAAGACCTGGCTCATGCGCCAGCAGGATCTCGCGGCGCTGGCCGACGGCGCCATCGCGATGCCGGTCACGCCGCTATTCGTCACGCCGTCGGAAATGATCGACGTGGCGGAAACCGAACTCTTTGCCGACCGCGTCAACGCCGCCGGGTCCGTCCTGCCCGATGGCGAGAATGCACCGGTATCGCACAGCGAAGCGGCTACGATGCCGGCCGAACTGGATGCGTGGCTGTCGCGCCTGGCCGCGTTCGCCGCGCCTGCGCGCACAGACACGCCGGTGCAAGACACGCTGTTGCCGGCAAGCTTTGCCGTCGCCTCCTACCGGGCATCGCTGCTGCCGCTCCTGGGCGACGAAAGCGAATCCGTGCTGCAGGGTGGAACCGCCACGATGGCGCGCCTGCCGCTGGTATTCACGCCAAGCGACGGCATGGTAATGCTGGCCGACCCGCAGGTGGCGGCGATGTCATCCGCCACCCTGGCACGCCAATCAGACCAAGACAATCAACCGGATATTTCCCATGAACGATGAAGCGCAAATCCTGATCGCGCAACTATTGACGCACCAGACCTTGCGGCGCGACGACAAGCGGGTCAAGCGCGCCTTGTCGGACGAACTGTTTCGCGCCGATCTCGACACCCGCCTTGCCGCCTGCGGCTTGAAGCTGCTCGACAATGTCTACGCCGACAACGTGACATTGGCGCTGACGCGCGAGGTCGAGCCGAAAATCTTCGGCGCACGCGATGTCTGGCAAAACAATAATTTCGGACTGGCGCGCGACGGCGTTGCGCTGCTCGTTGTGTTGTGGGCGCTGATCATCCTGCCCAAGCGCGAGCGGCAGGAAGCGCATCAGCATGCCGAACAGGACCAGAACGACATGTTCGGCAAGGACAAGCCGCTGCCACGGGCGGAGGACACGTCGATCGGCATGTCCTACAAGGCGCTGCTGGCCGATTTCGGCGACAAGCTCGGCAAGAAAACCCGCATGGACATGAACCTGGGACAGCTGCGCACGCTCGGTTTCATCGAGCGGCGCGGCGATACCATCGTCGAAGGCCCGCTGCTGGACCTGATGATGGATACCGACGTGCTGAAGGAACGCATCATCAACGGCGCGCTGGCCGATGTCTTCAAGCGCGCGCCGCAAGAAGCGGCCATCCTGCCCTTCCCGCAAACAGAATAAGGCTCGCATGTTTCATATCAAATCGCTTGAGATGGTCCATTGGGATTACTGGCAACGCATCAAGAACATCCCGCTCGATGCCAAGATCATCACCATCGCGGGACAGAACGGCTCCGGCAAGACCACGCTGCTCGATGCGCTGCGCACGCTGTTCGGGCTGGACTGTTCGATGGGGCGCTCGTACAAGCACTACGCGCGCCACTCCGGGCAACAGACCGCGTGGCTGCGCGCAGTGGTCGACAATCGCGCCACTGGCCGGCAGTTGTCGAACCGGCCGTTCCGCTCGTCCGGCTTTTTCAGCGAAGACGAAGTGACGCTGTTTTGCCAGATCCAGAAAAACGGCGGCGACTGGAAGCGCCAATATTTGATGCGCGGCGGCGCGGTCGAGATCGAGGCGGTGCAGGATGCCAACGACTGGCTGGGCCTGGAAAACTATCGCAAGCGCCTGGCCAATGCCGGACTGTCGCCGGCGATGGCGAAGGTGCTGGCGCTGGAGCAGGGAGAAACCGACAAACTGTGCGAATACGCGCCGCGCCAATTGCTGGATCTGGTGTTCCAGGTATTCGGCGACAAGGAAGTGCTGGACGCCTACGACGAAGCCAAGCGCCACCAGCGCGACACCGAAGCGGAGTTGCAGCGCTTCGAGGCGGAACTGCAATCGTCCGAAACCAACCTGGAACGGCTGCGTTTGCGCGCAGCGAACTATCATCGATGGGAAGGCCTGAACAAGGAACGGCGCGACCTGCGCGAAGAAATCCTTCCCAGCCTGCAGTATCACGAAGTCCGCGAGAAGAGCGCACTCGTGAGCCGCACGCTGCGCGATGCAAAGCAATCGCTGGCGGCGCAGGATGCGCAATTGTCCGGCAAACGCGCCGAGGTGGCGGAGCGCGGCGCCGCATTGAGCGCGGCACATGAGCACGAGACGACGCTGGAGCAGGAAAAATCGACGCTGGAACAACGCCTGAGCGACCTCAACCGCAAGCTGAAACCGCTGGAAAACCTGCTGGAACAAAAAGCCCGCCTGCAAAAGCTCGCCGCCGATGCCGGCGCCGATATCGCCAGCGTCACGACCCACCTGGAGCAAAAAGAAGCCGACTACATGCGGCAGCGCCAGACGCG
>CAMLDH010000033.1 GCA_946478765.1 uncultured Oxalobacteraceae bacterium
AGTTGCGTGATCACGCTGCGGGTGATCAAGTAGGCTCCTGCAATTCCGAGCAACACGGCAATGATGCCACCCACTATGATCATCGTGTTGGTGGACTCTTGTTGAACGATTGCATCCTTTGTGCGCTTGTCCAGCAAGGTTGATTCAGCATCCTGGATCTGGGAAATAAGACCGCGCATTGCATCCATGCCCTGCTTGCCCGCGCCAGTCTGTTCCAGCGCTATTACGCTTTCGATCTTGTCCTTGTCTTCGTTGACAGCGCGACGCAACGCGATAACAGGGTCGATGCCGGCGGCAAGCCATCGCTGCTGTTGTTCACCCAGTTTTTGCAGCCGTTCTTGCTGCGTTGGATTGTCGCTGGTCAGTGACTTTACCTTGTTGAGATGTTCGGAAAATGACTCTTTGCCTTTTATCAGGGGCTCTAGCGAGGCATCCTTGCCGGTGAGTCCGAATCCGCGTTGACCTGTCTCAATGTTTATCAGGCTTGCCAGTATTTGATCGGTTTCCAACAGCACTTGATAGGTGTGCGTATTCCAGCCATTGGCTTCGCCTAGCTTATGAAAGTTGAAGTAGTTGTTAGACAATAGCGCTACGAATAGCGCAATAACAAGACCAAAACCGAGGCTCAAGCGCGTGCTGATTTTTAGATTTGATAAATCCATGTAACTCTCCCTTTTTTCTTGATGGTGGGTTGTGCATTCGTGTTGGACGAATACGATTTGACAGCAGGATCAGGCAGCCAGTTTTTCAATTAGGCCTATGTCCGTACCGGACATTAATTTATCGATATCGACCAAAATTAACATGCGTTGATCGAGCGCACCCAGGCCGATCAGGTAGTCGGTATCGAGTGCCGCGCCCATCTCCGGCGCCGGCTTGACTTGTTCCGGCGTTAGGGTGATGACGTCCGACACGCTATCGACCACCATCCCCATGACACGCCCGGCAATGTTGAGGATGATGACGACGGTGAACTGGTCGTAGGTCGGCGTACCGAGGTTGAATTTGATACGCATATCGATGATCGGCACGATGATGCCGCGCAAATTGACCACGCCCTTGATGAAGTCGGGCGCGTTGGCGATGTGGGTGACGGCATCGTAGCCGCGCAGTTCCTGCACTTTCTGAATGTCGATGCCGTATTCTTCTTCGCCCAATGTAAAGGCAAGAAACTCCAGGGTAGGGGCGGGGAGCTTGTTCGCAGGCTCGCCGTTGTTTGCTGTGTCTGACATCGTGATTCCTTTCGCTTTGGGTGACTTTCTTTCGTTCTGTCGCATTCATTGTGCAAATGCCGTGTTGGGACGTGCGGGTGTGCCAATCCTTTCTATTTTTATCTTATAGATGCACGTTGTAAAAATCCGTTGAATTAAAAAAATAGCTCGAAGTGTGTTTTTCATGCAACATTCTATCGGCATTGCATTGCAGAAAGTAAATTTTGTGTTCTATTCTGTTCTATTCATATCATGATGATGCGAATTGGGAAGCCGACGTGTGGGGCAGGGTGCGCCGCACGACACGGCATTGAGCAATGAACGCACCGCGCTCGATCTCCTGAACCGCCGCCTGGCGGCCAGCATTCTGTTGATCAAGGCATTGGGTGGCGGCTGGGAGGGGATTGCAGATTGAATCCGGCAGATTGCATTGCCCCCGTCCGCGCCTTGGCCTGCAATGAAGCGATGACCGCCCACGCATGCTCGAATGCGTCGTCATCGCTGACTGAAGAGGCAATCCGGACAATTCGCCAGAGCTGCCGCTCCTGGAATTGCCCTTTGTCATTTGGAATATGCTTCCAAAAACCTTGCCTCCACCACGATCTCCGATTCCCGATCGGCGCTTAGCCTACGGCATGCCGGCCCTCCTTAATGCCATTGGTGATCCAATGGTTAAGGGCTGCCCCGTAGTTTGTGCCGAAGGCGGCCTTCAAGTCCGGGTAGGTGTTCAGATAGTATTGCACGTTGAAGTCTTGCGAACCTTGACGGCCTTCCTTGAGGCCATAGGTGAACCAGTGGTTAATTGCCGCGGCGTAGTTATTCCCAAATGCGGCTTTCAAGTCCGCATATTTGGTCAGATAAAATTGCACATCGAATTCGAGCGAAGCGCGCCGACCTTCCTTGATGCCATAGGTGAACCAGTGGTCAATTGCCGCGGCGTAGTTATTCCCAAATGCGGCTTTCAAGTCAGCGTATAAGCTCAGATAAAATTGCACATCGAATTCAGGCGCGGCGCGCCGACCTTCGAAGATGCCATAGGTGAACCAGTGGTTAATTGCCGCGGCGTAGTTATCCCCAAATGCGGCTTTCAAGTCAGCGTATAGGGTCAGATAAAATTGCACGTCGAATTCGGGCGATCCGCGCCGACCTTCTTTCATGCCATAGTTGAGCCAATGGTCAACTGCAGCGGCATTGTTACTGCCAAACGCAGCCTTCAAATCCGCATATTTGTTCAGATAGAATTGCACATTGAATTCGAAAGAGGCGCGGCGGCCTTCGTTGATGCCGTACTCCAGCCAGTGTTTTTCCGCAGCCTGTGTGTCGCTGCCGAACGCAGCCGTCAGATCGGCATAACAATGTAGATAGAGGGTGGGGTTGAACAAGGTCTTATCCAGCCTTCCGACACTCGTAATATAGGGACGGCCGCCTAAACCGTCAGGTCCGCGGCCGGTCGATTCTACCGAGATGCCGGCTATTTTCTGCAAGATGGAAAGTCCTTTGACCGCACTCCAATCGTTGCTGCTCAATCCATTGCCGTTGAAGTAGCGCGCCCCATGCAGGCCGTTCTCTACATATTGACCCAGGCGCCCTTTGAACGCGGCCCAAACCTGGTCGCCGATGGGTTTGTTGCTGCTGTCCAGTCCGACCAATCTGAAATCAGTCGGCGTCCAAACCTTATCGCCCACATTGTCTGGACCGCCGAAAGTACCCAAGGCATCGCCGACATCGAGAACAACGTTCGAATCTGACACTACCCAATCGCCCTGCATCTTGCGGTTGAACGTCCCATGCCCATTGAGCGAGCTGTGCACCACAGGATGCCCGTTGCTGAACTCAACTTGACCAGGGGGATATTCTTTGGCGTTGTCGTGGCCATGCGCTTCGAATGTGACCTTTTGCACTTCCGGACCGCCCGCGCCATTCTTGTATTGCACGGTTACGATCTCGATATCCCCGGGATGCCGCGCATAATTATCTAGAATGCAGTAGAAACTGCTCGCATTCTTTATCTCCACAGTCTGGTGGCCGTTGTATGCGAAGAGCATGAGGTAAGTGATCTGGGTGAAATCAGCGTATTCCTGCACCGCGTAATACATGGGGGCGTTACCCAGCGGCATGCCGCCATACTGGGATTCATTAATTTCCAAATAATAATCATCACAGCAATGGGCGGCGAGATCCGCTTGCTTCGGATTGTTAATATCGGGGCGCCGCCAAGTCACCCCATCATCGGATCTGGTGGCCCACAGTTGAGAATCATGGGCGCCGGTGTAAACCATGCAAAGCTTGTTTTTGAAGTTGGCTATTGCAGGGATCGACGTGTATTGATCGATCTTCCTCGCCTTGTTTCCGCTCGTGCCGTCGGTCCATGTCTTGCCGTCGGAAGAACAGGTGACATAGATGTCGGACGAATCCGAGCCGGTATACACCATCCAGAGTTTATTGTTAAAAGCCGTCAATGCCGGAACCGAGGTATTTTGGCCAATTGTCCAAGCGTGCTCCCAGTGGTCACCGTCGGAAGAACAGGTGACATAGATGTCGGACGAATTCGAGCCGGTATAGACCATCCAGAGTTTGCCGGCGAAGACGGCTAGCGCGGGAATCGAGGTCTGCTGCCCGATCGTGTGCGCAGTGCTCCAATTGATGCCGTCAGATGAACTGGTGACATAGATGTCGGACGAATGCGCGCCGGTATAGGCCATCCAGAGTTTGTTCTTGAAATTAGCCAACGCAGGGACCGATGTGTATTGGCCGGTAATGACCGTGCGATTCGACCAATGCGTGCCGTCTGTTGAAATGGCCGAATATAGCGTTGAATTATTCGCGTCCGTGTAGACCATCCATAGTTTGTCGTTCAGCACGGCTAAAGCAGGAATGGAAGTATTATGGCCAGTCCTCACGGCCTTTTCCCACAGGAGACCATTACTGGAGGACGTCACCCACACGTCGGAGTTTTTTGAGTCGCTGTAGACCATCCAGAGCGTGTCTTTGAATACAGTAATGGCCGGGACCGATGTGAACTGCTCGTCGATTTGGGTCGGACTCAAATCTCTTAATTTTCCGTTCGCCATCATGTGTTCGATCGAACACGGTAAATATTCCTCACAAGAGTGAAAATGTACGACCGGTGCAAATTTTTTGACTACATCAATCGAAATGGCCATTTCTTGTTTTCCTTATGTTCAGGACGGGTTAAAGGAGGTTTTGGACGCCTCGCGCGGCGTCCGGTTACTTCAATCGTTAAAGGGCGCTAATGCCGCTTCCTCCAACGATTTATGAATAACGCGCGGTCTAACCGCCGTCGCTCTCATTTCTCGGCGTTAGCCATCCTGCGCCATGCCCAGTTGCCGCACGCGCTCTAGCAATGCACCGACGACGGCGTCGTCAATAGCGTCCGAAGCCGGCGACGACTGTTTCTGCCTAAAGTCCGTCAGCGCCGCATAGGTCAGCTTGCCGGCGATGCCATCGATGGCGCCGGGGCTGTAACCGAGATAGGTCAGCAGCATCTGCACCGCGCGTGTCCGCAAATCCGGCAACGGGCCGGCGGTATATTTGTGGAAGGCCGCATTCAAGCGCTTGTCGTATTGGTTTTTCACATAGGCAGCACCGTTATAACCGCGTGCGAACGCCGCCCAGTCATGCCGCCGCAACGGCGCCACGAGCGCTTGGTCCTGTAAAAAATGGGCCATCGCCAGCAACTGATTCGCTTCCGACGCCATCATCGCAGCGACCATGTCTTTCGACGACGCATAGCCGGCAGCCGGTGCGTTATAGCCCATTATTTGGCCGATACCCCAGGAGGCGCTGTCGAGCGCCGCCGCCCGGTTGAGCGCAATCGCGCGTTGCAGACGATCATACTGGGCATCGAGACTGCCGTAGCCGCCGGCCACGGGATTGCTAATATCCGGGTAATCGACGTCGAAGCGGCCCCCGGTCGCCTGACTGAACTTGTGGCGCTCGAACAAAATGCGCGGCTGACGGTCCCTCGTATAACCGCATCCGGCGGTCTCGACCGTCAACACGGCCCATAGCTCGGCCTGTCCGGTGTCGAGTTTATTAACGACCTGCGCCAGGCCGTCCTGATCCAACGGCAGTGCCGTTCCGGCAAATGAATTTGTCATGTGATGTCTCCTAAAAGGCGATAACCAGGATCAGGCGCGCGGCACGCATCATCTTGTTTTCGATCTTTACGGTATGGAGCGGGTCCTTGGCTTGATCGGTCATTTTTCTCTTTCAGATAGATGAAAAGCCTGAGTGCTAAGCGCCGGTTTTGAAGCCTCGATCAAAGGGCGGTTACTTTTTGTGGTTGATAAGGAGCACTGCACCTCTTCAACGATCGTAGAGGCGGGGGGATTATTTGCACATACTGCATCTGCAGTATTTTGCGGAGGAAAAGGCAGTGAGTGCGGATGGGCGAAAAAACGTCGACATGGTTGCCCCTTTCAAAGCAGCGATGCCAGCGAGAAGATGCAAGGATGAAAATACTGCAACTGCAGTATTCTGGAATGAAGAAGACGAATCAGGCGGGAGTATAGAAACCGTGCTTGACGGTGTAGGCAGTGATCTCGGCGGCGTTGTGCAGGCACAGTTTTTCCATCAGGTTCTGGCGATGGGTGCGCACCGTAAACACGCTGATATGCAGTATCGTAGCAATATCCTGGTTGCTCACGCCATGTGCAATCATGCACATGATTTCCTGTTCGCGCGGTGTAGGCGGCACGGCATGCCCACCGTTGCGATCCGTTCCGTTTTCCTGGAACAGGTCGGCGATACTTTTACTGACATATTGTCTTCCTGAGAGCAGCGCCCGCACTGCCTGCAGCAAATCGCCGGCGTGCTCATGCTTGAGAATATAACCGTCCACCCCCGCCGCCAACGCCTGGCCGATCGATTCCGGTTCCCGGCTGCCGGTCAACACCAGAATCTTGACCGCGTCGGATTGCCTCTTGATGCGAGCAGCAACTTCGTTGCCGTGGCACCCCGGCAAATCGAGGTCGAGCAACAGCAAATCGGGACTGAACTTGCGCACCAGTCCTTCGACGGCAGCGCCATCGCCGGTTTCCGCAATCACTTGCAATCCCGGCTCGGTCTCTATCAGCAGCTTCAGGCCCTCTCGCACCAGCGCGTGATCTTCCGCGAGTAATATTTTTATCATAGCGGTATATTGTGGCAGAGAAATAAGTCTTGCAGGAATGATTGCAAATCCGGTTATCATCTCCGCCCCGTGCTGTGGAAACGGAACCATCCATGCAAATTACCCAGGCAATAGCCACCGAGCAGGCGCGGCATATTCACCACCACATGCTGCAGGTCTCGATTTCCAATTGTTTGCTTGCGTTTGGCGTTGCGACGATGTTTTGGAGAACCGAAACGGCAACCCTTCTTGTGGTCTGGGTGATGGCAACCGCCATGCATTCGGCCTGCGTCCTCGCCGTCTGGAGGGCCTTTCGGCATAGCACATTCGCGCCTGCTTCGGCGCGTCGTGTATTCCATCTGTCGATACTGACTGCCTCTCTTTCCTCCATCATTTGGGCCGTCGGCTTATTTTTTTTTCTTCCCACTGGCGGATTCACGCAACAACTCGCTTTTTTCCTCGGAACGGTGCTGGCAGGGACAATGTCCGTGTTCAGCTTCGGCTCTTATTACCCGTCATTCCTGGCTGCCTTTCTTCCATTTGCGATCGCCACGCTATATATCACAGGAACGAGGGAGGCAGCCACGCCCATGTTTTTTTTGGGAACGGCCACATTCATTCCGACGATGTTACTTTATGCTTGGCGTTTCACCCGAGTCTTGCTGGAGTCGCTGCAACTGCGCTTCGAGAATATTGATCTCGTCACCCAACTTACCGCGCAAAAGGAAGTTGCAGAGACGGCGGTGCTGGCCAAATCTCGCTTCCTCGCTGCCGCCAGCCATGATCTGCGGCAGCCGACCCATGCACTCGGCCTGTTCATCGCCACCCTCCAATCGATGGCGCAACGTCCGGACATCAAGGGAGCAGACGTAGGCCATATTGCAGGACGGCTACAAACCGTCCTCAGTGGCTTGGCGCACCTGCTAAACGGGCTGCTGGATGTTTCGCGCCTCGACGCCGGCGCGGTCGAGGTACGGAAGCAGCCGGTCTCTTTGCAAAGCGAATTGACCAGTCTTTACAATGCATTTTCCGGTCCGGCCAACGCCAAGGGTCTGGATTTCAAAGTACGGTTGCCGGCTTCGTTGTCGGTCGACACCGATCCGATGCTGCTGCACCAGATCCTGTCGAACTTGGCAGCCAATGCCGTGCGCTACACCGAGTGCGGCCGGATTCTGATCGCTTGCCGCCGGCGAATGGGCGAAGTCGAGATCCAGGTGTGGGATACCGGCATCGGCATTGCGCAGGATCAGCTCGAAAAGATTTTCGAGGAGTTCTACCAAGTGGGCAATATCGCCCGACATCAAGCGTTGGGATTGGGGTTGGGACTTGCGATTGTGCAGCGTTCCGCGCGCTTGCTGGGAACCCAACTTAAGGTCAACTCAACGCTCGGCAAAGGATCGGTGTTTTCATTCACGCTACCCCGCGTCGTTGTCACCGCAGCACTGCGGCAGGATGAGCCTGCACAACTTCCTTCCGGTCGTCGGCGCGGCGCCACCGTACTTGTCATCGATGATGATCCCGAAGTGCTCGAAGCCGTGCAGATATTGCTGTCGAATTGGGGGCATGTCGTTCTTGCCGCCGACACGCTGGAGGCAGCGGTAGAGGCGGTCGGTGGCAGGATACAGAAAATCGATTTGATTTTGTCCGATTACCGATTAGCCGACAACGTGACGGGCGCCGATGCCATCCGCGCCGTGCTCGCGTGCATCGGGCGATCAATCCCTGCTGCCATTATCACCGGCGATACTTCAGCAGAACGGATACGCGAGGCAAGCGCCAGCGGTTTCAGGCTGCTGCACAAACCGCTCGATCCGCAGGCATTGAATGAACTGCTGAAAGAGTACGACGCTTGTAGCCCCCCCAGTCAACAGGCATTCGGTTAACGAAAAATCTTCGTGCCGGCTATAAATTGAGGCGCGGGCGCGAGAAGCGGCACTCTTCCTGAACGCCGCGAGACAAATCGGGACGTTATTCCGTGCACGTTCCTATGCGAGTCCGTCATCGGACGGCGGCTTTAATACCAATTCCGACCACGCTGAAATCGCTTCGCCAGCCGTCGCGCCGGCCGCGCTGTGATAACAACCCACGGCGGCGCACCAAATGCGGTGACGGTCACATGCCCGATAGACTTGTTCCGTGCACATGGGACGGCAATTGAGGCGGGTGCATTTTGGCAAGTCCATCTTATGCCATCGCGCCAAGCGCGGTCTTGGCTTCGTCCCAATAGGCGATCCGTTGGTCGAGTCCGGTAGTGCCGCCGTTGATGATTCTGGTGATTTGCGCAAAATCGTCCGTGTCATTCCTTCCAGATTGATGGTCGGCTAGCGCATTGAGGCCGCGCGAATTCCAGAACCATGCCGCCGACAGCGTCGCGGCGGCCGGCTGACTCAAGCCGTCGGGAGTCCGGGTGAAATCGACGCCGAGCGCGTCCGAACATGCCGCGTAATTGCTGCGGCCGGTCAGTTGAATCAAGCCGCGGCCACGATAACGCCAACCGTCGCCGCTCGCCGCGTCGCCGTTGCCCAATCGTCCTGCGTAGATCTGGTTCGCGAGTTTTTCCGGATTGGCTGCATATTGCCGGGCGATCGCATCCGTTGGAAAGCGGCTCGGCCACACTTCCCGCAACCGCTCTGCGGAGTAGTTCAGGTTTTCCACCAGATGCTGGAATTCATTGGATTCATGCAGTATCTGCGCCAGGAAGGCGGCTTGGCGCTGCGGCGTGTTAATCGACCACTCGTCCATCGCCGCATTCAGTGGCCCTATCCATACGTCTACCTTGGCCTTGGCCGCAGGTTGTGAAAGAAGCGCAGTCAGTTGCTCGCGGGACAGGATCGGCATGATTCTTATAGCCCTTCTCATTATTCATTCGGGTAGGACGCATTGTGCGTCATCGATGACGCCTGGCAGTGCCCGGCATCCTGGGGCATCCGCACCGGGAGCCATTCCGGCTCACGGCAAACAACGCCGCCGCAATCGTACCAGTCGCCCCCCCAGGATAGGAATCCTGTCAACTATTACAGTATTGCAACATTCTTGCGCATGCAGCAGTATTTGCCGACGTTATTCCGTACATGTGCCTTAACGGATATCGGCGGTGTACTCGCTACACACGCACAACAACATCGCATGGTTAAAACCGGCGGGTTTGTGCTTTACCAGGGGAGGGAGGTGAATGTACAAGATTCTCGACTTTCACGCCTGATCACTCACCTGCTCACACTATCCATGAAAAATTATAAAGAAGATTGGTCGGCCGATTCCCGCATCAACGTCGTGCATGCGGCAAGCCATGTCGGACCGGAATCGTTCCAGGAACTGCGCGAGCTGATCCGCAAGGCATCGAAGAACGGGCAGCATGTGAAGGCGCATGGCGCTGGCCACTCCTACTCCGACATCACGCACACCAGCAAGAACGACGGCATCTTGATCGACATGCGCAATCTCAACCAGGTACTGACGCTGAACAAGGCGGTGCTCAAGTCCGACGCCGAACTGGGTGCCATCCTGCATTTCGACGCCGATGACGATGGCAGTCGGCGCAAAAAAGCCAAGGCATCCGATTATCTCGTATCGGTCGAAGCGGGCATCAACGTGCTGGAGTTGAACCAGGCACTGCAACGAAGCAAGCTGGCGGCGCAGAATCTCGGTTCGTATAACAAGCAGGCGTTCGTCGGCGCCATGTCGACCAGCACCCACGGCTCGGGGATCGGGCTGGGGCCGATGCACGACATGGTGCGCTCGATCACGCTGGTGGCGACCGACGGCGACTGTTATCGCATCGAGCCGAAGAACGGCATCACCGATCCGGAAAAATTCAACGACGGCGATATCAAGCTGGTGCAGGATGACGACTGGTTTTATTCCGTGGTGGTGTCGATGGGCGCCATGGGCGTCATCTACTCGGTGATACTGCAGGCCCAGGATGCCTATTGGCTCGAACAGAACCGCATCCTGTTTCAACGCTGGCAGGATGCGAAGGATGACATCGTGTCGAAGGATCTTCTCAAGCGCATTCGGCATGTCGAGGTCTATGTCAATCCCAATGCAGTGGACGGCAAGCATCATTGTGTCGTGAACAAGCGCCGGATCGTGGAAGACCCAGGCCGCCCCTATGACCCCAAGAAGGATGGCACGCGTCCGGTGAAATTCAGCGCCGGGGTAGTCGCGGCCATCGAAGAATCCCAGAACAAGGGCAGCGACGTCTTCAAGGCGATCGGCGATTTTCTGACGGACCCGATCAAGAGCACGATCAAGGGGATCGAAAACCTGTTCCATTTCGGGCAGCCCGGCAAGGACAACGACGCGGAGAATACGTCGGAAGACGGCAAGTCCGTTCTCGCCGGGGTCGCGAACTGCACGCCGCTCTGGATTCGATTGATGAATTGCGCGCTCAAAAGCAGCGTCACCGACACCTATCGGAACGTGAGCCACGAAGTGCTGTATTTGGGCGTGAACGGCCCGGACGGCTTTGGCATCGAAGCCGGATTCGAGTACACGACGATGGAAAAAGTCGATGAACACCTGTCGCTGATATTCCAGTTTTTCAAGGAGAAAAATGCGCATGGACATGCAGCGACCACGCCGATGGGCATCCGCTTTGTCAAAGGCACCAAGGCTTATCTTTCGCCGCAATACGGGCGCGACACGGTGATGTTCGAAATCGGCATGCTGGCCGGGACCAATCAAGGGCAGGACATGCTCGAAGACCTCCAGAAGATACTGCAAAAGGCAGGCGGACGCCTGCACTGGGGACTGCATCTCAAGGGGCTCGATGTCGCGCCGGATCAATTGCGCCGGCAATACCCGATGTATGACCGATGGGTGAAGGTATATCGCGCGCTCAACAGCAAAGGCATCTTCAATAACAGCTTTACCGAGCGCATGGAACTCTCCGTGCATCCACGCGCGTAGTTCGTACGTCAGCGACCGCCCACAATGCCTGCGCGACCACCGGCCCCGCTTCGGATTCTCTCGTGGAACATCTTCATGAACTCGATGTCCGTCATTCGCCGGCATTTGTGCTTACCTGGAATGACACGAAAGACGCAAACGATCTCGCCCGCTGGGACAGCAAGAGCAAGAAGGAAATGGACTATATTTTCATGCGCGATAAAAAGGAGGCGATTGCGTCATTTGCACAGAACGTGCGTGTATTTCGACACGCCGGCTGGAGTAAGCTTCACCCGAACCATGCCGACCTCGCCTACCGCTATGCGGTTGAATGCGTCATTACCTTTCAAAGCGCATAACGTCGTGCAATGCCGGCCTGCACGTCCTTGCGCGGCTCGAATGCGGTGCGCGACGAAAATACCAACAACACGTCCTTCGGCTTTTCCGTCAGCGCGACTTACACCGTGCCGACGTTCCAGGCCAGCGCCACCACCAATCTCAATCTGACCAACTCCCGCACCAGCGCCCGCGAATCGACGCACAAGCACATGCGGCAACAGTCGGAAAAGCGCATCCGCAAATACCAACTTTATGTTGAAGAAAATTACTGGCATGATAAGAGCAGGAGGAACGAACCGTGGCAGCACGTATCCTGATTATCGACGATGTCGCCGCCAACAGGCAGCTGATGGCCTTCCTGCTCAATGGCTACGGCTACACGCCGTTGCAAGCCGTTAATGGCGAGCAAGGGATTGAAGTTGCACAACGTGAATTACCTGACCTTATCTTGTGCGATCTTCGCATGCCGACGCTGGACGGTTACGGCGTGTTGCGCCAGCTCAAAAGCGATCCGGTATTGCGCCTGATCCCTGTGATTGTAGCCACGGCGGGCAGCATGGAGGACGACTGCGAAGCGCTGCTTGCGGCAGGCTTTGACGGCTATCTCGAAAAATCTTTCGAACCAGAACGTTTCATCAGGCAGGTCGAAGCATTCCTGCGGGCCGATTTGCGGGCACCCCAAAAAGACGATGGTTAACGGGTATCTGCCACGCGGCCAGAGGCACGATGCGGTTTCCCTACATACTTTTGTGTTTCTCGCCGGCAATTGGTATAGAATCAAATTTGTGCCCAATTTCGGGGGATCACGATGGACAGTTGGACGTCACCTCCGCTCGTATTTCCGCCTCTGTTGGTCCGCCGGAAAGGCGCCTTTTCGGCCTTGCTGATGGATGTGGCGCATGACAGTCAGGGTCCCGACGATGTCTGAGATGCCGATCAACCGCTGTCTCGAACTATGCCACCAGGCACAGGGCTTGGAAGGGGAGGCGCTGGCGCAAACGCTGTTGCGGCTGCAGGCGGCACTGGAGGCATTGCGTGCCGAGCAGCAGCCGGCCACGGTCAAGTTGGAACCGTTGCCCGATTCGCCTGCCGCAGCGCACCACGCGCCGATCATCACGCTCGACCTCGCCGGTTATCTGACCGGATGGACGGCCGCGGCAGAGCAATTGTTCGGCTACACCGCTGCCGAAGCGATCGGCCGGCATGTGCTCTTTCTGTATGCGGATGATGACGAAGAAGTAGCCGAATTATTCCTCGAACGCGATAGCATGATCATGGAAGTGCGGCGCCGCAAGAAGTCCGGCGAGATATTCTGGGCCGGTCTTTCGCTGTCGATGGTCAACGACGATGCCGGCGACGCAGTCGGTCTCGCAGTGCATCTGTCTGAAATTACCGAACGCCTGTCCGGCGAAGAAAAGCTGCGGCTGCATGCGCGCATCATCGAAGACAGCGATCAGGGTATCCTGATCACCGATGCCAAGGAGCGCATCGTGTCGATCAACAATGCGTTTACGCGCATCACTGGGTATACGCCGGCCGAGGTCATCGGCCGGACGCCCGACCTGCTGCGCTCCGGCGTGCATGACGCGGATTTTCGGGCGCAGGTGCGCAGCGCAATGCGCGGCGCCGGCCCGTGGCAAGGCGAGATCGTCGGCCGCCGCAAGAACGGCGAACTCTTTCCGCAATCGGTCACGATCAGCGTGGCGCGCAATGACAATGGCGACATCAGCCACGCGTTCTCCATCTTTTCCGACATCAGCGTCTATAGGGAAGCCGAAGCGCGTCTGCAGCGCCTGGCCAACTACGACAGCCTGACCGGACTGCCGAACCGTGCGCTGCTCAATCAACTGGTCGGGCAGGCGCTTACCGAAGCGCGGCGCAACAACGATCACGGCGCGTTGATGGTGATCGATCTCAACCGCTTCAACGCGATCAGCGACACGCTCGGCCATGAAATCGGCAATGAGCTGCTATGCCAGATCGGGCGCCGCTTCCGCCAGGTGCTGCGCGACGAAGACGTGCTGGCGCGCATCGACGGCGACAAATTCGCGGTCGCCCTGCTGCACGTCGAAAAGCGCGAACACGCCGGCATCGTCGCGCAAAAATTACTGGACATGCTGCAAGCGCCGATCATGGTCGAATCGCACGTCTTGCACATCGGCGTCAACATCGGCATCGCGGTCTATCCCGAGGACGGCCTCGATACCGCATCGTTGATCCGCTATGCCGATGTCGCGATGACCAGGGTGCGGCAAAGCGGCGAAACCGGTTTCCTCTTTTTTAGTCAGGATATGAACCAGCGCGCCAAGGAACACCTGCGCATCGAAAGCGAATTGCGGCACGCGCTGGCCGCCGGCCAGCTGCAACTGCACTACCAGCCCAAGGTGAGCCTGTGCAGCGGGCGCATCGTCGGCGCGGAAGCGTTGATTCGCTGGCAGCATCCCGAGCACGGCATGGTGCCGCCGGGGAAATTCATTCCCGTGGCCGAAGAAACCGCGCTCATCCTCGATCTGGGCACGTGGATACTGGAAGATGCCTGCCGCCAGATTCGGCGCTGGCAGGACCTGTCAGTGGCGATGCCGCCGATCGCGGTCAATCTCTCGGCACGGCAATTCGACCCCGCGCTGCCGGAGCGCATTCGGTCGGTGATGGCGCGTTACGGCGTCAATCCGGAAAACATCAAGCTGGAAATCACCGAAAGCCTGCTGGTGCGAGGCCAGGAAGTCGTCATATCGATCATGAACGAACTGGTCGCGATGGGATTGACGCTGGCGCTGGACGATTTCGGCACCGGCTATTCGAGTCTCGCCTATCTGAAGAAATTTCCGATCACGACGCTCAAGATCGACCGCTCCTTCGTGATTGGCTTGCCGCATGAAGAAAACGATTGCGCGATTGCGCAGGCGATCGTCACAATGGCGCAGCAACTGCGGCAGGAGATCGTCGCCGAGGGGGTGGAGACGCAGGAGCAAATGGTCTTCCTGCGCGATCTCGGCTGCGATCAGTTGCAGGGCTATTTGTTCAGCCCGGCGGTGAGCGCCGCGGAGTTTGAACGGATGGTGCGGGACGGGCAGCGGCTGGCGCTGGGGTAGGCGCGCGCG
Organism: uncultured Oxalobacteraceae bacterium; assembly: GCA_946478765.1. The sequence goes on from CAMLDH010000033.1 coordinate 14,676, forward strand.
GCGTGCCGGTGGTCATACCGGCCAAGGCAGCGGTTTAATTCCATGCGCACGTAAGCAACTACTTTCCTTTTTACCGCATTGGTAACATCATTCCGGCTTTGCGTTCACCGCGCCGGATCCGTGGCACACGTGGTCCTTTTATGCATGCGCGTCGTACCGCACCTGGAATGCGCCGGATACGCGTTATACGCTGGCCGGCATGCGCCTGCTGCGGGAAGCCGACGCGGACGGGCGATGCATCCTGGACAGGCACGACGTCCGAAAACAGAATCAACATTACCTTTACAGGAAACCGCAATGACAATGAAAGACAGTTTGAGTACAGATGAATTCGACGCACTTGCGCAAATCAGCAAGGCGCCGAAAAATGAAAGGCCATCGGCGTGCATTGCAAGAAACGCGAAGCGCCTGAGCGGCTTGAAATATGTCGTTTATGAAAAAGACGGACGCCTTGTGCTCAGCGAGAAAGGGCAACAAATCCTGTTTATCAAACGCTGTATCGATGGACTGCGGGCGATTTCCAGCGACCCGCTAGCAGCGCTCGGGGCGGATGTTGCAACCTTCCTCGGCAAGAAAGGACACATCGTACCCAGAGCAGGGGCGGGCGGGTTCGACATTACGCAGAAAGGGCGTGAATCGTTGGCGGATATCGATTCGAAGAACGATTAACTTGATTGGGGGTCGGTAAGTCGTGCGCATGGCGCACGCTACACCGATGCGCGACCTGCTCGCGATCGTTATTACCTGAACTTGTTCTTCTTCCCGGTCTTGATATCCAGCGAGTAACGCACGCCTTTTTCCGTGACCGGCATGTCGTCCGGCGGTTCGTCGCCGGCCAGCGCACCGGAGACGAGCGGCAGGCCTTCGCCCTTGCGCATCAATTCATCCGCGCGCTCATACACATTCGGACAACCGGTTTCCGCGATCAGCGCCTGGACGATCGGGATTTTCCACGCATCGACGCCGGCCGCCTGAAACTGGCACACCAGATAGCCTTTACCGCCTTCATACCAATCGACCAGCAGCCCGGACAGGCCGTCTTCCTCGCCCAACACGAGGTGAAGCGGATTGCTGCGCGCGCCCTTTTTGCCGATGTCCGAGCCGCCGCGCGCCGCGACGGCGGCCTTGACGCGGCGCTTGATGAGTGCATGGTCGACCGGCTCGTTCTCGTCGAAGCTCCATACGCGCGCCCGGATTTGCGATTTCGCATTGTATGCGGCGCGCGCCAGAAACTGGCCGGAAGAAGATCGCACCAGCGCCGTCGCACCCGATTGCATTTTTTCCGCGGGCTTGCCGTCGACCCGCTCAACGGCAGACGCGTAAATCCACGGTTGGCGAGCGAGCAGGCTTTTTTCTTTGCCTTGTTTGATGGTGATGATGAGCATGGGAATTCCAGTGGGGACAAAGAGAGGTTAGTAACCGGTACGCATCGATTACCGGGATGGCGCAGGCGCAATTATCCCCTCATTGGTTTTGCGTGAACATTTGGAAGCGATTTTTTTGGGCCCGACGGCATACGCGTTGAGATCACGAACTGTCTCCCGGCTGAAATTTCTGATAACGTTAAGTTTTTGACCGCGGCGTCATCATCGATTTGCCGGAAACGCAAACATGGGCAATCCCAACCGCCGCTTTTCGGTCGTCGTCGAACCCCACGGCTGGGAATTCGACGCGGCAGATGCCGTGTCCCTGCTCGATGCCGCCAAGTTGGCGCGCATTGTGTTGCCCAGTTCGTGCAGAAACGGCGCCTGCCGAACCTGCATGTGCCGTCTGATCAGCGGGCAAGTACGATACAACATCGCGTGGCCGGGACTGAGCGCAGACGAAAAGAAAGACGGCTTCATTCTTCCGTGCGTCGCGTATCCGGAATCGGACATTGTTATCGATGCGCCCGCCGCCACAGAAACGAACCAGGCCGTGCGCACGCCCTCTACATCATAAAGAGGCATATCATCGATCATGCCGGTTGCGGGCGGGCGCTTGCGTTTAAGAGCGGACAGTCAGTTTCCCCGTCATTCCCGCGCAGGCGGGAATCCATAATATGAGCTATCGCAAAGTCGGTAAGCGCTGTTGCGCGTAGCGTTAGCAAATCAGGACAATTGCTAACTTACAGCGGGAAAAAGCATATGCTCGGCATAGATATGGAACAGGCGAGCGAAACGCCATCGACATTCAAACGAGACGCCGTCGGTCTCCTGACCAAGGATCACCGCAAGATGCAGCGGCTGTTCAGCGAGTTTGACCGCGTGAAGGATACCGCCGATCCGAGTGAAAGATTCGAGATTGCCCGGCAGGCATGCGGCGACCTGCTGATCCACATGGCGATCGAGGAAGCCTTTTTTTATCCGATGGCGCGGCAACATATCGGCGACGATACTCTGATGGGCGCAGCCGCAACGGAGCATGAAAGCGCCAAGGAGCTGATTCGCCAGATCGGCGAAATTGATCCGGCCGATGCGATGTTCGCTGCCAAAGTCACGGTGCTATCGGAGCAGATGGACTTGCATATTCAGGACGAAGAGTCCGTCATCTTTCCCAAGGTGCTGGTCTCCGATGTCGATCTGGTTGCGCTCGGCGAAGAATTGCTGCAGGCCAAAAACGACATGCGGGTCAATCTCGGTTTGCAGCCGGAGGATTAGGTAATTCCGCGTCTATCCGTGGATTAACTAACAACGGCATCCTCATTTTGTCGCATTGAGTCGCGTGGAGAAGCACAGCGCTTCTACAGGCGACTCCTTTATGCGTATCCCTTGCCTAGTCACCCTTGCCTCTTCCCTGTAAACCTTAACAGGGTGCGTGTGTAACCATGATTATGGGATTGACTAAAGGTTGCTACTTGGTAATAGTGTAAGCAAGCCTGTCCTGCTGGTTGAAGCCCATATTTATACGTCGCAGTGCTTGCTTGATCGAATCGAAAGTAGCTCCACGATCAACGTTACATGCAGATGATTCATTGAATGACTGAATTGCCTGTGGTGGACATCGCAATTGCCTGATGCGCCGATCGGTATGGTTTACAGCAGTTCATTCGACAATGGAAACCTCCATTGCGGAGGGCGATTTTTTGTCGCAAAAAAGTCCGATTCGCACGTTCTGACATTCAAGACAGGCAGATCGTTTCAATTGCATGTACTCCGGGAGAAGAAAATGAATATCGCGCAAATGAAAGTGGCCACTCGCTTAGGCATCGGCTTCGGTCTGGTTGCGATGCTGCTTGCCATCGTGACGGGACTTGGCATCAATAACATGAGGCAAATCCAGGCCCGAATGGACGAAATTACGAAGGTGAACAATGTCGAAACCAAGCTTGCGGCAAATATGGATCTGACCATTACCGAGCGCGCACTGGCGTTTCGCAATCTGATTTTGTTGACCGAGGGAGACGAGATACAGATAGAAATAAAGCGGATCGAAGCGCAAGGGAAAAAATATGCGGAGGCAGAAGAGAAACTGGGCAAGATGTTCGCGACCTTGTCCAGTACCAGCACGGAAGAAAAAGAGCTCCTGGAAAAAATCAAACAACAGGCAATTCTCGCCGCGCCGTTTATTACCAAGGCCGCTGAACTTGGACTGGCGAGAAAGGGCGACGAAGCGTACAAAATTCTCCGGTTTGAATTCCGTCCGATACAAAAGAAATGGTGGGATCTGCTGCGCGAACTGACTGCGCTGGAAGAAAAGCAAAATGAGCAAGCGACGATCGATGCGGAGAGCGCCTATGCCAGCGCACGCTCCTTGATGCTGATCTTCGGCGGATTGGCTTTGCTGACCAGTATCACTGCCGCGTTTTTGATCACACGCGGATTGGTAAGACAACTCGGCGGTGAACCGGGTTACGCGGTCGAAATCGCTGGAAAAATTGCCGCAGGCGACCTGGCTGTGGCGATCAATACCAAGGCCAACGATCAATCGAGCTTGTTATTTGCAATGAAAGCCATGCGCGACAGCCTCGCCAATATTGTCGGTCAAGTCCATATCAGCACCGATACGATCGCGACGGCATCGCGTCAGATCGCGTCCGGCAATCTTGACTTGTCCTCCCGCACCGAACAACAAGCGAGCTCGCTGGAGGAAACCGCATCGTCGATGGAAGAACTCACCTCCACCGTAAAACAAAATGCCGACAATGCGCGCCAGGCGAACGGATTGGCGGTATCCGCGTCGGAAGTCGCGCTGAAAGGCGGCGTGGTGGTGTCGCAAGTTGTCGATACCATGGGTTCCATCAATGAATCGGCGAAAAAAATTGTCGACATCATCGGCGTGATCGATGGCATTGCGTTTCAAACCAATATCCTCGCATTGAATGCCGCAGTCGAAGCCGCGCGTGCCGGCGAGCAGGGACGCGGCTTCGCAGTCGTCGCTTCTGAAGTACGCAATCTCGCACAGCGTTCGGCCGGCGCCGCCAAGGAAATCAAAGCCTTGATTGGCGATTCGGTCGAAAAAGTCGAGATCGGCAACAAACTGGTGGAACAGGCCGGCGCCACGATGGGTGAGCTCGTATCCAGTGTCAAACGGGTAACCGACATCATGGGTGAAATCATGGCGGCCAGTCAGGAACAGACCGCCGGTATCGAGCAAATCAACCAGGCCATCACCGAGATGGACAATGTCACGCAACAGAATGCATCGCTGGTGGAAGAAGCCGCCGCCGCCGCCGAATCGATGCAGGAACAGGCCGCCAACATGAGCCATGTGGTCAGCGTATTCAAACTGCAAGCCACGCAAGCGGCACCCGCGCAGCCGGTAGCCGACCTGGCCCTCGCTATGCGTGGCAAAACGAACATCA
>CAMLDH010000034.1 GCA_946478765.1 uncultured Oxalobacteraceae bacterium
CGTACTACAGCGTGCACGACATTTTCGGCGTGACTGTATTCCTGCTGATCTTCAGCGCGATCGTGTTCTTTGCGCCGGAAATGGGCGGTTACTTCCTGGAGTACAACAACTTCATCCCGGCCGATTCGCTGAAGACGCCACCGCATATCGCACCGGTCTGGTATTTCACACCGTTCTACTCGATTCTGCGTGCCACCACATCGCAGTTCATGTACTGGCTGATCGCGGGTGTACTCGGTTATGTCGCGTTGATTTTCCTGAAGTCGAAATTGAGCGGCACGGTGAAAATGGCGATCGCGGCCGGCGCCCTGGTCGCTGTCGCAGGCATGTTCATCCTCGATGCCAAATTCTGGGGCGTGGTGCTGATGGGCGTATCGGTGATGATCCTGGCCGCCTTGCCATGGATTGACCTGTCGCCGGTCAAGTCGATTCGCTATCGTCCGAGCTGGCACATGTATGTGTACATCGTGTTCGGTATCGCATTCCTGGTTCTCGGTTATCTCGGCGTATTGCCGCCGACCGCCGGTCGCACTTTGGTTGCGCAGATTTGCACCTTCATCTACTTCGGCTTCTTCATGTTGATGCCATGGTGGAGCACGATGGGGACCTTCAAGCCTGTGCCGAAACGCGTCACATTCCATTCGCACTGAATGACGACACTAAGCGCAAAAGGGATATAAGACATGAAATTGCTGAAAAAATTGATTGCAGCGCTTGCCTTGGTGCCGGTGCTTGCACTGGCCAATGAGGGCGGCTTCCCGCTGGATCACGCGCCGGATCGCACTAAAGATCTGGTGTCGTTGCAACGGGGCGCCAAACTGTTCGTCAACTACTGCCTGAATTGCCATTCCGCATCCGCCATGCGCTACAACCGCCTGCGCGATATCGGGTTGACCGAAGACCAGATCAAAAACAATCTGCTCTTTACCGGCGACAAGGTGGGCGACTTGATGAAGATATCGCTGTCCGCCAAGGATGCGAAGGCATGGTTCGGCGCGGCACCACCGGATCTGTCCGTCATCGCGCGTGCCAAGGCATCCGAAGCCGGTTCCGGCCCTGATTGGTTGTACACCTATCTGCGTACCTACTACAAGGACGACAGCCGCCCGACCGGATGGAACAATATGGTGTTCCCGAACGTCGGTATGCCGCATGCACTGTGGGAGTTGCAAGGCGTGCGCAGTGCCAAGTTCGTGGAGGAAAAGGATCCGCACGAAGAAGGCAAGACGATCCATAAATTTGCCGGCTTCGAGCAAGTCAAGCCCGGCAAACTGTCCACGCTCGACTACGATAATGCGGTGGCCGATCTGGTCGGATTTCTGGAGTGGATGGCGGAACCGGTACAGAATACACGCAAGCAACTGGGTGTCTGGGTGCTGCTGTTCATGGGCCTGCTGGTAGTGTTGGCTTGGCGTTTGAACGCATCCTACTGGAAAGACGTCAAATAGATTTAGCGCCCGCAGGTTAGGGGCATTTGTTTCGGGGTGAGCCTGCATGTCTCACCCCTTTGTTTCTAAGGAACTACAAAAATGATGGTTCTCTATTCAGGCACAACCTGCCCATTTTCCCAACGCTGCCGTCTCGTGCTGTTCGAGAAAGGCATGGACTTCGAAGTGCGTGATGTCGATCTGTTCAACAAGCCGGAAGATATCTCGGTCATGAATCCGTATGGCCAGGTACCGATCCTGGTTGAGCGCGACCTGATTCTGTATGAATCCAATATCATCAATGAATACATCGACGAACGCTTTCCGCATCCGCAATTGATGCCGGCCGACCCGTTAATGCGCGCGCGCGCGCGTTTGATGTTGTTCAATTTCGAGAAAGAATTATTTATCCACGTGCATACGCTGGAAAACGATAAATCGAAGGGTTCGGAAAAAATTCATGAGAAAGCGCGCGCAGAAATTCGCGACCGCCTGACGACCTTGGCGCCGTTGTTCCTGAAGAACAAGTACATGCTCGGCGATGAATTCTCGATGCTGGATGTGGCGATTGCACCATTATTGTGGCGTCTTGATCACTATGGTATCGAGCTGTCGAAGACCGCTGCACCGTTAATGAAATACGCGGAACGAATCTTCTCCCGTCCTGCCTATATCGAAGCATTGACGCCTTCTGAAAAGGTCATGCGTCGCTAAGCGTATTCCTCTTCGGATACAGTCCTGGACCCTGGGCCGTTTGGTTTTTGTAAAGCGTTTGTGCTACGTCAGCGACCCGGGTTTTGAAAAGCGGCGAGCTACCACATTTGATGCAATATTGCGCAAGTCACACAATGATGTCTGAAACTTCTACCAAACCTTATCTGCTGCGAGCAATTTACGAATGGTGTACCGACAACGGTTACACTCCGTATCTTGCCGCCATGGTAGACGGGCATACGCAGGTGCCGCGCGAATTCGTCAAGAATGGCGAGATCGTGCTCAATATCAGTTTCAGCGCCACCAGCAGTTTGAAAATGGAAAACGACTTGATCCATTTCCATGCGCGATTCGGTGGTGTGTCGAGGGAAATAGTCGTGCCCGTTGATAATGTGGTTGCCATTTATGCGCGCGAAAATGGCCAAGGCATGGCGTTTGAAGTGTCGCGGCTTCCGGCCTCGAATGACAAGGAGTCGGAAGAATCGACACTGGACAATGCATCCGATCGATCTGCTGCGGCCCCCGCATTGACGGCGGTCCCTTCCATGCAAACAGAGCAGACAGACGACACTGCAGAGATCGATAAAAATGATGGCCCCGATCCACCAAAAAAAGGTGGCAAGCCTACACTAACTCGCATTAAATAATGTAAAATACGGTCTTGAAGTTTTCGCCGGCTTAGCTCATTTGGTAGAGCAGTTGACTTGTAATCATCAGGTGGCCAGTTCGATTCCGGCAGCCGGCACCAAAAACAAAAAGCCTGCGATCAGCAATGATCGCAGGCTTTTTTCATATTTCAGTACAGCATATTTCAGTACAGTTGCCGCTGTCTCGAACCTTCTGCAGGAACAGTTGCTGTTCTGTATCTATACTCCCGATGCCTGAATCGCAGGTGCCGCTATCGCGTGGATTTAAGGCCGTTCCAGCGCGGCGCAAGGTCATGTTCTACTGCGCATAGATCAAGCACGCGTCCGACCGTATGATCGACCATGTCGGCAATCGTTTGCGGGCGCTGATAAAAAACCGGCAACGGCGGGAAAATAACGCCGCCCATTTCGGTGGCGGCCGTCATGTTGCGCAAATGCGCGAGGTTGAATGGCGTTTCGCGCACCATCAATATCAGGCGCCGGCGTTCCTTGAGGACGACATCTGCCGCACGCGCGATCAGATTGTCGGACAGGCCGTGTGCGATCGATGCCAGGGTCTTCATCGAACACGGCGCGACGATCATGCCATCCGACTGAAACGAGCCGCTGGCGATCGAAGCGCCGATATCGCGCACATTGTGCACCACATGCGCCAATGCTTCGACATCCTTGCGGTTCATGTCGAGTTCCTGATGCAGGTTTAATACGCCTGCATCGGACACCATCAGATGACTTTCAATTCCGGCTGTATCGCGCAGCACTTGCAACAGGCGCACGCCGTAGACCGCCCCTGTGGCACCCGTGATGGCAATAATCAGCCGCTTGGGCGCGTCTTTCGCAGACGCCGCCATTTCAGGCTTTCACCAATGCCTGCAATTCACCGGATGCATACATTTCGTTCATGATGTCCGAGCCGCCGATGAATTCACCTTTCACGTACAGCTGCGGAATGGTCGGCCAGTTCGAATATTCCTTGATGCCTTGGCGAATGTCCGGATCTTCCAGCACATTGATGGTGACGATATTCTCGACGCCGCTGGCTTGCAACAGTTGCACGGCGCGGCTGGAAAAGCCGCACTGCGGAAATTGGGCATTGCCCTTCATGAATAGCACGACCGGATTTTGCGTCACGGTCTCTTTGATCCAGGCTTGTACGTCGCTCATGCTTAACCTCACTGTAGTTGATCTTGCCATTATAGGAAAAACTGTGCCAGCCATGCTGGCTTATGACTTGAGCTTGGCAAATGCCGCCGCCATCGCGCTGTTGGCCGCCAGCTGACGCGCTTGCTGCTGGTGCTGGGCCAGGCGCTTTGCGTCGTTGCGGTCGCCGCGTTGCTCGGGTTTGGTTCCGGCTTGCGGCGCGGTATCGGACAGGCGCATTGTCAATGCGATGCGTTTGCGCTTCTCATCGACTTCCAGCACCTTGACCTTGACCACTTGACCAGCCTTGACCACCGTATGCGGGTCCTTCACGAACGTATTCGATAGCGCCGAAATATGCACCAACCCATCCTGATGCACGCCGATATCGACAAATGCGCCGAACGCAGCAACATTGGTGACAACGCCTTCCAGAACCATGTCCGGCCGCAAGTCACGGATTTCCTCGACGCCTTCCTTGAAGGTTGCCGTGGTGAATTCCGGACGCGGGTCGCGGCCCGGCTTTTCCAATTCTTTCAGGATGTCGGTAATCGTCGGCACACCGAATTTCTCATCCGCATATTTGGCCGGATTCAAGGATTTCAACAGTCGTTCGTCGCCGATAACGCCTTTCACGTCTTTCTTGAGGTCGGCCAGGATCTTTTCGACCAGCGGATACGATTCCGGGTGCACTGCCGACGCATCGAGCGGATTGTCGCCGGCCATCACGCGCAAAAATCCGGCCGCCTGTTCAAACGTCTTGTCGCCCAGGCGCGGCACGCCACGCAGTGCCGCGCGCGAGGAAAACATGCCTTTCATGTCGCGATAGGTGACGATGCTTTGCGCCACGCTCGTGTTCAGGCCCGATACGCGCGCCAACAGCGGTGCGGACGCGGTATTCACATCGACGCCGACCGCGTTCACGCAATCTTCGACCACCGCATCCAGCGAGCGCGCCAGTTGCGTTTGCCCGACATCGTGCTGATACTGGCCGACACCGATCGATTTCGGGTCGATCTTGACCAATTCCGCCAAGGGGTCTTGCAAACGGCGCGCAATCGATACGGCGCCGCGGATCGACACGTCCAGATCGGGCAACTCTTTCGATGCGAATTCGGACGCGGAGTACACCGATGCACCGGCTTCCGACACCACGATTTTGGTCAGTTTCAATTCCGGACGCAGCTTGATCAGGTCTTGCGCCAGCTTGTCGGTTTCGCGCGATGCGGTGCCGTTGCCGATCGAAATCAGCGCCACCTTGTGTTTTTCCGCGAGCAGCGCCAGCGTATGCAGTGAGCCATCCCAATCGTTGCGTGGTTGATGCGGATAGATCGTCGACGTATCGACCACTTTGCCGGTCGCGTCCACCACCGCCACCTTGACGCCGGTACGCAAGCCCGGGTCGAGTCCCATCGTCGCACGCGGCCCGGCCGGTGCTGCCAGCAGCAAGTCTTTCAGATTGCGCGCAAATACGTTAATCGCTTCGACTTCCGCTTTTTCGCGCAAATTCGTCATCAGCTCGGTTTCCAGATGCATGAATACCTTGACGCGCCAGGTCCAGCGCACGGTGTCGGACAGCCATTTGTCGGCGGGGCGACCTTGATTGCTGACGCCGAAACGGTTCGCGATGCGGCCTTCGCAGGGATTATGCGGTGCATCCCATTTCGGCTTTTCTTCCTCGCTATCGAGGCGCAATGCGACATTCAATATTTCTTCGCGGCGGCCGCGGAACAGCGCCAGCGCGCGATGTGACGGAATGGTGCCGATGGTTTCCGAATAATCGAAATAATCGGCGAATTTTTCGCCGGCATCCTGCTTGCCTTCGACCACTTTCGATTCCACCACGCCGTGATCGCTCAGATATTCGCGCAAGGCCTGCAACAGTGTCGCATCTTCAGCGAAACGTTCCATCAGGATTTGTCGTGCGCCATCCAGCGCCGCCTTGGTATCGGCCACGCCCGGATTGTCGCCGTTGTCGGTGGAAAACGCCGGCTTCAGATACTTCGCCGCTTCCTCTTCCGGGTTCAAGCCCGGATCTACCAATAGCGCATCTGCCAGCGGTGTCAAACCGGCTTCGGCGGCGATTTGCGCCTTGGTGCGGCGCTTTGGTTTGTACGGCAGGTACAAGTCTTCCAACCGCGTCTTGTCTTCGGCATGTACCAGTGCATCGCGCAGCTCCGGCGTCATTTTGCCTTGCTCTTCAATCGACGCAATGATCGCGCCGCGCCGGTCTTCCAGTTCGCGTAAATAGCGCAGACGCTCTTCCAGCAGACGTAACTGAATGTCATCCAGCCCGCCGGTCGCTTCCTTGCGGTAGCGCGCGATAAACGGGACGGTTGCGCCCTCGTCCAGCAGGGCAATGGCGGCGGCGACTTGCACTGGTTTCGCGGCAAGTTCAATGGCTAAACGTTGTTCAATGGAAGGTAGCATCGGGGGCGAAAAATGAGGGAAATGAAGCTCAGAATGATACGCAATTGACGCAAATGCGCCAGTCTTGACAGGTGGGGCGTTCTGGGCGATTTTTTAATGCAATTGTCGAGGTTTCAAGGGCTTGATAGTTGATGTGATTTGCAGATTCAAGATTGCTTGCCGGTGGCGGCCGTGATCGTTGCGTTCGTCAACTTTTTCTGAAGCCGCCGCTGACGCGTTCTATCCCCGCCAAGTCTTTCCAGCTTTGTATTTCGTTAAATTCATATGCGGCAAGCAGGTCGCGTACGGCCGCTGCCTGGTCATAACCGTGTTCCATCATGAGCCAGCCGTGCGGCGACAAATGGCGCGCTGCGCCAGAGATGATGGCGCGCAGCGCCGACAAACCGTCCGCATGATCCGTCAGCGCGCCGATCGGTTCGAAACGCAAATCGCCCTCGGTCAGATGCGCATCGCCAGCCACGATATACGGCGGATTGGCGACGATGATGTCGAAACGCTCGTCGGTGAGAGCGCTGTACCAGTCGCTGCGTAAAAAGGCGATATTCACCTTGTGTTGTTCCGCATTACGCCGGGCAATCGCCAATGCCGCGTCGCTGATATCCAGCGCCGTCACCGATGCATCCGGCCGGGCATGGGCGATCGCAACCGCAATCGCGCCGGAGCCGGTACCCATGTCGAGCAAACGGCTGCGCTGTGGCAAGCGCGTCAACGCCAATTCCACCAGCAATTCGGTTTCCGGGCGCGGGATCAAGACATCGGGGGAAACGGCGAAGGACAGGCCGAAGAATTCGCGTTCGCCAACGATATAGGCGATCGGCTCGCCGTTGACGCGGCGCTGGAACAGCGCCGACAGACGCTGCGCTTCTTCATCGGTCACGACACGCTCGGCCTGTGTGATCAACTGCACCCGCGACAAGCCCAGGGCGTAGGTCAGCAGGATGCGGGTTTCCAGGGGATTAAGGGGTGTTTGCTTCAGCAGCATGCCGACGCTGCTGCCGGCGGCGATCGCAACGACGGTAGAAGATGCGTCGGCCGGCATGACACTCACCTTATCGTGCGCGCTTGAATGCCACCCGGCCCAGCACGAGCGCAAAGATCGCAAACCAGATCAGCGCCCATTGCGGTATCGACAGGCCCAGCAGCGGCGGGTATTCGGTGGCGCACAGGCCGTCGGCATAAAACAGAAAAGGCATCAGCTTGGCAGTCGGAATCGTATTGAGCGAGGTTTCCAGCGGGTCGATGCCGCACGAGACAGCCGGATGCGCCTTGACCCACAGATGCCAGATCGCGACGCCGCCGCCCGACAATGCAGCCAGCATGCCCAGGCCGGCGCCGATCTTGATGCTATTGCCTGGCAGCGCGGCGGACGCCAGGCAAACCAGGGCAATCGCGGCAAACGCGTAACGCTGGATCACGCACAGCGGACACGGTTGCATTTTTAATACGTGCTGCATGTAGAGGCCGACGCCGAGCAATGCGAGTGCAGCCAAAGCGACGGCGAGCAAAACAGGTTTGGAAGTGTTCATTTATTTGATTTGTTGTAAATGAGAAATGATGTGGGAGTGTCAAGCATTGCAATTGGTTCCCGCCAAGCGGGCCCGCCAAATCCAGAAATAATTATGCACTCTCCGCCAGATCCGCCAGCAACTCCGCCTGATGCTCGGCCACCAGCGCATTGGTCAATTCTTCCAGGTCGCCATCCATGATGAAATCGAGCTTGTACAGCGTCAGATTGATGCGATGGTCGGTCATGCGTCCTTGCGGAAAGTTGTAGGTGCGAATGCGCTCGCTGCGGTCGCCCGAGCCGATCAGCGACTTGCGGGTTGCGGCTTCCTTCGCCTGCTGTTCGCGCAATTGCACATCCTTGATGCGCGCGGCCAACACTTTCATCGCCTGCGCCTTGTTCTTGTGCTGGCTGCGGTCATCCTGGCATTCGACCACGATGCCGGTCGGAAGATGCGTGATGCGTACCGCGGAATCGGTCTTGTTGATGTGCTGGCCACCGGCGCCGGACGCGCGGTAGGTATCGATGCGCAAATCGGCCGGATTGATATTGACATCCTCGACCTCATCCGCTTCCGGCATGACCGCCACCGTGCAAGCCGAGGTATGGATGCGGCCTTGCGTTTCGGTGGTCGGCACGCGCTGCACGCGGTGGCCGCCGGACTCGAATTTCAATTTCGAATAGGCGCCGAAACCGACGATGCGCACAATGACTTCCTTGTAGCCGCCGATGTCGGACGGCGACTCGGAAACCATCTCGACCTGCCAGCGGCTGCGCTCGGCAAAGCGGCTGTACATGCGCAGCAAATCGCCGGCAAAGAGCGCGGCCTCGTCGCCGCCGGTGCCGGCGCGAATTTCCAGAAAGATGTTGCGCTCGTCATTCGGATCTTTCGGCAGCAGCATCTTTTGCAGATCGATTTCGAACTGCTCGATGCGCGCTTTGGCCGTACCGATTTCTTCCTGCGCAAACTCTTTCATGTCCGGATCGGACAGCATGTCCTGCGCCGCTTTCACATCGTTGCCGGCTTGCATATAGGCGCTGTACAAAGCGACCAGCGGCCCCAATTCCGCATGTTCGCGCGTCAACTTGCGGTAGTTGTCCATGTTGGCCGTGATGTCCGGCTGCATCAACAGGTTGCTTAATTCTTCCAGGCGCTCGGTCAATTGATCGAGCTTGGATAGCATGGAGGGCTTCATAATATTTCTTCAGGATTGAATTCGGGAGGGGCAGCATGCTGACGTGGCGCAGCGCGAGAAATTGCGAACGAGAATGCGGACAGGGCAGCTAGCGCTTGGTGCGGAACAGTTGCGGCAGCAATGCGGCCAGGCGTGCGCGTTCGTCGCCCTGCGCATTGTGCAAAGCCTGTTGCGGGCCATGCAGGAATTTGGCGGTGAGGCCCCTGGACAAGGCTTCCAGCACCGTATCGATGTCTTCGCCTTTGGCCAGCAGCTTTCTGGCGCGTTCCAGCTCGAACATGCGCATCGCTTCGCTGCTTTCATGCAAATCCTGGATCAGCGGCACCACGGCACGGTTATCGATCCAGTGCATGAACGATTGCACGCGGGTTTCGATGATCGCTTCGGCTTGCGCCACCGCTGCCTGGCGATTTTCCACGCCGGTTTGCACCACCGCGCCCAGATCGTCGACCGTGTACAGGAACACGTCGTTCAAGCGCCCGACTTCGGCTTCGATATCGCGCGGCACCGCCAGATCGACCATGAACATCGGCTTGTGGCGGCGCGCCTTGATCGCGCGTTCGACCATGCCCAGGCCGATGATCGGCAATGAGGATGCGGTGCATGACACGACGATGTCGAATTTTGCCAGCTGGTCCGGCAAGTCCACCAGGCGAATCGCGCGCCCGCTGAAACGATGCGCAAGCAATTCGCCGCGTTCCATCGTGCGGTTGGCGATGGTCAGCGTCTTCGGATTCTGTGCGGCGAAATGGGTAGTGCACAGTTCGATCATCTCGCCGGCGCCGATGAACAGCACGTGCTGCTCGGCCACCGCATCGAAAATGCGTTGCGACAGGCGCACTGCCGCAGCCGCCATCGATACGCTGTGGGCGCCGATTTCCGTGGTGCTGCGCACTTCTTTCGCAACCGCGAACGTTCGCTGGAACATTTGATGCAAATACGTGCCGAGTCCGCCGGCCACATCCGCCTGGCGCACGGCGTCTTTCATTTGGCCCAGAATCTGCGGCTCGCCCAGCACCATCGAGTCGAGCCCCGAGGCGACACGGAATGCATGACGCACCGCGTTATCCTGCGGCAGCGTGTACAGATAGGGACGTAATTCGGAATAGGGCAGCTTGTGATATTCGGCCAGAAAATGCGCGGTCGCATCGATCGCGGCATCGATGCCGCCCGGCACGTGATTGGCGGCGTACAGTTCGGTCCGATTGCAGGTCGACAGGATCGCCGCTTCGTCGGTCACGCCGGACGCTGCGGTGCGGCCGAACCACGCGCGCGCCGACGCAACTGCCTGGCCGATCTGGTCGGCCGGAAAAGCGACGCGCTCGCGCAGGGAAACTGGCGCGGTGGTGTGGTTGAGGCCGACGGCAATCAGTTGCATTTCGGGTATGAAACTCCGAACTTGGATGAACTTCTATTATAGCTTGTTGCTATTCAGCATAAAGGCTGGAAAGCCGCTGGGCCACACGACCTTATTATAAATTTCGCGTTCTGTTGCGCACGACCTGTGTTGAAAATAGTTTTATGACAATGGATTTCGCTACGCTTGGCAGCAGGGCAAGACCAGGGTAAATGTGGTCCCGACACCGACTTCGCTGGTAAAGCTGATTTGTCCCAGATGACGTTCGACCACAGTTTTGACAAACACCAGCCCCAAGCCGATCCCGTCGTGCCGCGGCTGATTCGGTACATCAACGCGCTGGAAGCGGCGGAACAGTTTGGCCTGATCAGCCGCTGCGATGCCATAGCCATAATCGCGAATGGTGCACACGACTTGCTGCAGGCCGGGCGCATGGCGTTGCATGACCGTGCAAACGATGCTGCTGTGCTCGGGGCTGTAATTGATCGCATTCGACAGCAGATTCGTCAGTGCGCGCGTGAGTAATGCGCGATCGACATGCACCGCAAATTCGCGGTCCGCGATATCGGTCACCAGCTTGATGTGTTTGCTTTTTGCGAGCGTCCACATCTCGTCGGTGGCATCGATCAGCAGGTCATGGAAATCCACTTCTTCGAGGCGATATTCCTGCGATTCGGCACGCGCCAATTGTACGAAATTGTCGGCCAGACCGAGCGTCTTGCGCGATGCTTTTTCGATGCGCGAAAAGAATTCCTGCTGCGGCAACGCGGAATCGGCTTCGCCCTGCAGTTCCAGCAGCGCAAGTATCGATGCTTGCGGCGAGCGCATGTCGTGCGACAGGAAGCGCAAGGTTTCGTCGCGGCTGCGTTCGGCGGAGCGGATCGTCGAAATATCGATTACGCTGACGATCCAGCCGGTCAGCGTATCGGCGGCTGAATGGCAGGGCGCGCTTTTCACCAGCAGGTCGCGTCCCGGTTCATCGCGCACGCCGATGCCGTTGGCCAGCGCAGTTGTGCACCGCACGTCGAGCAGGCTGCTCCAGTCGAACGGGCCGTGGAGCGGCTGATCGATCGGCTGCGGCGCGCCCAAACGCGAGAACAGATCGAGCACCGACGCATGCGTGAGTGTGCCGATGCCGATCGACGCGAAATAATGATGAGCCGCCTTGTTGACCAGCAGAACAACGCCGTCGGTGGTGGTCACGAGCGTCGCATCAGGCAGGTTGTCCAGGCTGTCGGACACAAACTGCCGCAAGTCGCGCACCCGGTGCGCCGCATTTTTCATGGCATTGATACGGCGCTCCAGCACATCTTCGACGTGTGCCGGCGCGTACGCCGGTGTTGCTTCCGGTAGCAGATGCGGCTCATGGTCGAGGCGGATGAATTCCTGGTCCAGATACGCGATTGCCGCTTCCAGCCGGCGCCAGCTCCATAGCGGATACGACACGATCAAGGTAATCAAGGCGGCGGAGGGCGCGATCCACAAGCCGCTGCGCAATGCCAGATAGCTGGCGGCGATCGTCAGCAACAACAGTGCGCCGTTAACCAGCAATGCGATGTGCGGCGGCAGCAGCAGGTAAGCCAGCAAGGCGATCAATACCGGCGTCGCGCAAAACAAGGCTGTCTGCCACGCACGCGCAACCGTGATGGCCTTCCCGTCCAGCAAACCGGCAAGGATATTGGCGTTGATCTCAATGCCCGCCATTGCACCGGATTCGCCGGATACCGGCGTCGGGTAAAAATCGGTCATGCCTTTGGCCGTCGCACCGATGAGGACATATTTTCCGGCAAAGAATTGGGCCGGTACTTCGCCGCGCAATACCGATACATAGGGTACCGATTGAAAATGACCGCTGTTGCCGGCAAATGCAATATGCATTTGGCCGGTGCGCTGCCAGTCGCCGGCCGGCAGGCCGAAATCCGGTTGTGCATTGAAGGGGGTGCGCGCTTCCAGAACGGCGGGAGCGGAACGCATATCGAACCGCGCGCTGTTGCTGCCCGGATCGGCTAGCGCCAATGAAAAGTGCGGCCACCACACGCCGTTTTTCCCTTCGTGCAGAAATACGCTGCGCACGACACCGTCACTGTCATGTCCCAGGTGAATATGCCCGATGGCGCGCGCCGCGCCGGCCAGTTCCGCGATCGGCAGCGACGCATTGAGCCCGCCGCCGGCATTGGCTGCCACTATCGGCAGCACGGTACGCTTGTTTCGGGCCAACGCGGCCGTCAACGCCGCATCGCCCGCGCGTTCGCCGTCGGCGGGCGAGCGTTCCGATTCCGACAAAATCACATCCATGCCGATGACGCGCGGATGGGCTTGGCTGAGGCGGTCGATCAATTCCGCATGCAGCGAGCGCCGCCACGGCCATCGACCCAATTGCGCCAGACTGAAATCGTCGATTGCGATGATGATGATATCGTCGCGTGCCGGCCGCCCATTGGACGAGACAAACTTGTCGTACAAGGTTTGATCGAGCCGCCCGAGTCCGTTTTGCGATCCCAGGCCCAACGCCAGCAGCAGCATGGCGGCGACCATGATCAGCCATTCGCGCAGCGCAACGCGCCGCATGAGCGGAGACAACCAGCGCTTTTTCATGGAGGTGACGATCATCGAGACGAGCCGCCGGCCTCTAGCGCGCCGCGCCGGACCGCACTTCTCTTGCCTTCTGAGCATTGCCGTCATTGATCACCCAATGATCGGTTACGATGAAAGACTGCACTTTTGAAAATGGCGTGACGCTGCCGTCCGCATTGATCGATTGAATCCGTGCGTAATAGGTGCCGAAAACCGGCCGCGGCATGCGCGCTTCCGGGGCCTCGGTGTTGCTGGTAAACAGCAGCCATGTGAAATCGGCATCGCGCGCCACCTGCAAGTTGAATTTCTTGCCGGGTTGCGCATTCCAGCGCAGCGTAATCAGCTTGTCGTCGCTATCGTCGACATACGGCGCGCTGGGTACTGCGGGCTTGAAGGCGGTTTCGGCATGCGCTTTCAACGTGAATGCCTGGGTCCGGCTGAATCCTTCCAGTCCCGCTTTATCGATCGCGGCCACCCGCATGAAAAAGGCGCCGTCGGGCACGCCCTCGACCTGGATGTTGCTGTCGGACGAACGGCTTTCGGCAATGATATTTTGCGCGTCGGGATCGGTCGCCACCTGCACGTGGTAGCCGCTGGCGCCGGCGAGGGGCACGACGCTCACGTGCGCAGCCGAATATTCCGGCGGCGATGCGGGTGCGATCACTTGCGGCGCCGGCAGCAGCTCGACGGCAGGGCCGATGCGCTTGGCATCGACGATATTGCCCTTGCCGCCGGGTAGCGTGACGGCCTCCGGATTCTGCTCCTTGCCAACAGCGACTTTGCCTCCCAGTACTTCGTTCATGACTTGGCTGCCGGCGATGCCGACCCGGAAATGCGTGCCGCGCACACCGGCGACCGACAGCGGCGTACGCACATCAAAGCGGCCCTTGCTGGCTTCCAGCGGCGACACACGCGACTCGACGCGGCCGCCCAACAACATCACTTCGGTACGCGGGCTCCTGGTGTAACGCGCCATGCGCAGCTTGGCGAGTTTGACGCGGCTATTCGACGGCAATGAAATGCGTGAGGCATCCGGCAACGACATGGTCAAAAAGCCGTTGTTGCCGGTTTCAATTTGCATTCCTTCCATGATCTTGGCCCCCAATCCGATGACGGCAGTTGCACCGTTTGCGCTGGTGACCACGATGGTGCCGGATAGCGCGATCACTGTCGCTTCGCTCGGTTCATCGGCCAGCAGTTCGGCCGGAATAAGAATGCCGGCGCCGACCGGAATCTGGCGGTCTTTGCCGATCCGGTTCAGTTTGCCCAGCGTCAGCCAGTTTTCGCGCCTGGTGGTGAATTGATCTGCAATCGACATCAGCGTGTCGCCGTGCTGCGCATAATAGGTAATGCCGGCGGCGGCAATGGTGATGGCACCGGGTTTGACAGCCGACGAAGCGGCAGCGGCGGATGCGGAGGCGGGCGCCGACCATGCATAGGGCGCGCTCGTCAGCGCCAGCAGCAACAGGGGCAAATAACGTCGGGGCATGCGCATGTTTTCTCCCTGCGCAGGCCCCAAAGCGCTTTATCCTGATATTTGTTCTAATCGATAGCCGTAGCTATAGACGGGAGCCAGTCGAAAACCATTTTCTGGACGTAATTGTAGCTTGCTCCGTACCCGGGATACATGGGTATCCATGGTGCGCGATGGCACTTCGATATCGCGAGCCCACACCGCTTCCAGAATATATGCCCGGGACAGCGGACGGCCAAGGTTTCGAAAGAACAATAATGCCAGATCGAATTCCTTTTGCGTGACTTCGACCGCTGTGCCGCCCACACTCACGCGCCCGGTGCGCGCCTCGAAAATATAATGGCCAAACTGGATTTGCTCGACCGGATCCGGGTTCGGATATGCACGCCGCAACAGCGCTTGCACACGCGCCACCAGTTCGCCGCGGCGGATCGGCTTAATCATGTAATCATCCGCGCCTGCCGCCAAACCCGCAACAATGTCATCTTCGCCAGAGCGGCTGGTCATGAACAGCACCGGCAATGTCGCCGTCAATTTTTCCCGCGCCCAGCACAACACCTCGGCGCCGCTCAAATCCGGTACCTGCCAATCGATAATCAGCATGTCGAAACTCTCGCGGCGCAACTGATTCAGCATCTCCTTGCCGGAGAGGAAAGGAGAGCAAGCGTGGCCGGCGGCCGAGAGGACTTGACAAACCAGATCGGTCTGGCTGCGGTCGTCATCGAGCACTGCAATTCTCATGATAGGGGCTCGCAATCAATGTAAGTTACATCCATTCTGCTAATTTAACAAACTATGCGCGATCTGGGTCTGCTGGTGTTTCAATGTGACAATATTTCACATTTAATGTCGTAATACATATTTGTGTAATGTTTGTCAATGTTGTTGCGCTGCGCGGCTTGTGCCCGCTGTGAATTGCGATGCCGGCTAGTCTGGATGCCTCTCGTTACCCAGCAGCAATCCGCATAAAGTCAATCGACAAAATGATTCGCTCGGAATCAACGATCGTAATAGCATGGAGGGCAGGCATGAACGATCTGTGCTTGCCGTGCTCAGAAACGTGTTTCATGCGCATTCAACAGTCAATGAATCAAATCGTACGAAAGTAACCGCCGCCTTCCGAACATGGCGCATCCAAGGAAAAACACGGGCGGCTGGACGCTGGTCCCCTCCACCGCCGAGGAAATCGATGCTGTTCGCAGAAAGTGCCGGCGCTTGGTGATGCGCCGCGCGGCGATTTCTGCGGGTGTGGCAGCGGCGCCGATTCCCGGTCTCGATATTGCAACCGATATCGGCATGCTGACCAGCCTGATTGACGACATCAATGTCGCGTTCGGCTTGACGCCAGCGCAAATCAATCGTCTGCAGCCTGCACTGCGACTGGCCGCGTATGAAATTGTCGTCGGCATGGGCAGCGCTCTGGCCGGCAAAGTCGTCACCCGTGGACTGGCAACCCTCTTGTTAAAACGGACCGGCATGAAACTCCTTGTGAAATACTCGGCGAAAATTGTTCCGATCGCCGGGCAGTTGATGTCTGCCGCAATCGGTTTTGCGGCGTTTCGCACGATCGGCTACCAGCATATCGATGCGTGCGCCGAGATCGCCGCAGAACTCGTGGTGTTGCGCGCCAAAACGGCGCATTGAGCCGACGACTTCACTATACTCTTGGTTGGTTTCTGTTTCATACCTACAATTCACACTGGCGTTTCATACTCTCTGTTATTCTTTTGTGCTAACTCGTTGTTAACGGGAATCACTGTTGGGCCTGAATGAGGCTCGCGTACCAGGAGAGCATTTGTGGTGGCGAAAATTTCGAATGAAAGAGAGAGTTTCAGCCTCCGTCTCCAGCAAACATTGCGGAACGCACATCACTCGCCCGATAGCCCGACCGAGTTGGCGCGAGACTTCAATATTCGTTTTTCCGGTCGACCGATCACCGTGCATGCTGCACGCAAGTGGCTGGTTGGCGAAGCAATTCCGACCCAGGATAAAATGCGCACGCTCGCGCAATGGCTCGGTGTGCCGGTCGAATGGTTGCGTTTCGGCGGCGATGAGCGGCGCACGGAATCACGCGATGCGACCAGCGGATTCAAGACCGACGACCTGAAATTGATGGCGGATTTTCAGCTGCTGGATGAGCATGATCGACAGATCGTACGGGAATTCATTCGTATCCTGGTTCGCAGCAATCGGCAAAGGCAGGCATTGTCGAAATAGGCGGGCCGAGCGTGTCGCAACGCAAGGCAACTGCACACCGCTGATCAATGGCGCTCACCCACAAGGTACCGTTGGTGACGCATTTTGGCATAAGCCATTTCTTCTCTTCCCGCAGCGCCACTCTGGCGCAAGAACTAATCCCACGCATGGGAATCTTATGTTTATCTTCGGCTTTTGATGAATCCTTACCGCCTCAAGCAATAGAGTGCAATAAATTGTTACGCGTCGCGATGCTGCACTTCGCAAGGACAATGTTCTTCAGATAATTCCTGACACGCAGCACCGGCCTTTGGCACGAATCGTGGCGCAGGAGAATGATATGGCGTCGGAAATCAGGCATTTCATGGATGAAGCAGACATCGGCAGCGGAGAAAAATCAGCTGGTCATGACGATGTACAGCGCGATGTGGAATCGGTGCGCGCGCAATCGGAACCGGCGCACACGCACACCGACAGAACGGAACGCATTTTACGCAGCGGTACGCACCTTGCACGAATCACCGTACGGCAACTGGCCGACCAAAGCTATGAAGCGCAAGTGTATGTCCGGCTTGCGCGCGAACCGGACATCGCGGAAACCTATATTCCGGCCGGGATATTCGTGACCGAGGCCCAAGCATGGGCTGCCGCGCAAGAACGAGCGATGCGCGCGCTCAAGGAGCACGAATTCTAGGACGTGGTGTCGCCCATGACCAAGCCTTCGATGGCGTGGGCCTGCACAATCGGCGTCAACGCGTTGTCGTCATGCCTCAACAAGAGGCATGGAAAAGAGGTGGCAACAGCTCGGTGGTCGTGCGGTCAAAAGTGCTTGGGTTGCAGAACCAGCGGTGTGCCCGTGACGCCTGCGGTTACCAATCGTCTGGCAATGCCTTGAATTTTGGCCTCGTACGCCTTGTACGCTTTAAGCAGATCGAGTTGCGGATCTTGCGACCGACTCAGATCGGACAGCGCTTCGGTCGAAACAAGGCACTCATAGTCTTTGAATTCAACGGCTACCGTAAAGGTGACGCCGTCGCTGGTTGCGCGCGGCTCTGCTAGTGTATGGCTCATCATGATCTCCGGATATCTCATCAAGAACTCCCGATCGAATGCAATCGGTTGATTCTGGCCCTATGCTGCGCGCGAATGGGATAAACCGCAAGGATCAAGTCTGCGGCGCTATTAACTGTTAGTGAATAACGGATCATGGCAGATGAAATTGATGATAGGGAAATTGGCGATTTTATGGTGCGCGCCGCACGATTTCATTTGAATTTGCGTGGTTGGTAAATGCCCGTGCCTGTTGGTAAGGCAAGGAATGGCAAATGCAAACAGAAGAGACGCGATTGGCGGCAATCAAATGCAAAAGGGCTTAGCCGAAGCTAAGCCCTTGATTCTTTTGGTGGCCCGGGGCGGAATCGAACCACCGACACAAGGATTTTCAAGCTTTTCCATTTCATCAATAGTTCAAGGACTTACCTCAGAATAGTTCTACAAAACAATTCGAGATACTAACTGGAAAGCCTTTACCGGGGCGGGGTGTTTTGGAATTGTAGAATCAATCATTCGAGGTACAATCCCACCTTGCCTCGCTTTTTGTATTCCATTTCACGAAGCGATTTACAAACAATGGAAAACCGAGAAAACCTAGGCAGTTCAACGGTTCCCAGCGAGTTTCTCTCTCAGGAAACCTCAGAGTCTTTTCTTATCCATGGCGAAAAATCAAACAAGACACGTCACAGAAGAAGAGCTGCCCGGCGATACGTCCGCACCTGAAGAAGCGATCGGTAGTCGTATTCGTGCGGCCCGCGAATCTCGCGGATTATCTCAAACAGCGGTAAGTAACCGCACGAAAATGAGCGATCCAAAAGGGCAAGGTGTTTCGCGAACCGTGCTTGTTGGATATGAAGCGGGCCACTCTAAGCCAGGAGCAAGGGAAATTCGGTTGTTATGCGAGACATTAAGTGTCACTCCGAATTGGCTGATTTATGGATCAGAAACAACTCATGAATCCTCCCAGGCTTCCTTAGAGCTTTTCCGCCACAGGAAGGATGCAATTGCTGCATTACGACTTGCTCTCGCGATCTGTGCGTTGAAGCCGCATGAACGCAGCGCCTTTACAAGCTTGATTTTGTCGATGGCAGGCCGAGAGTTAGGCGATGTGAAATTGTCGGCACTATTAACACTAGCGTCGATGATTGCTGACCCCCTTTTAGATCAAATAAAGGAGGGGTTGCCGGATGGCTTTTTGGCTAAAAATTCTATAGATCAGACACTTGAGGGTATGGTTAAGAAGTTCTCCGAAGGAATAACATCGAACCTTGGGAATAAATTGATTTTTGATGAAGATGGGGAGCCGGTCGGTGGAGAATGGCTTTACCCAGAGCCTAAAAAATAGCGCCTAGGCGCTTTTTTTTCGCCTCCAATAGTCAATATTCAAAACAGTTGTTCTAATAGTTGACATGCACGGAAATAGTCGTGTATTGTGACTCCTGTCGAATTTCACGACATATAAGGAGCCAAAAAATGATCAACTTCACCAACTTGCCTATTAACCCCGACAGCGCCCGGGCAGCGCGTAACTATTTCGGATTGAATCAACAGCAAGCCGCCGATGAGTCG
Source organism: uncultured Oxalobacteraceae bacterium (assembly GCA_946478765.1). The sequence goes on from CAMLDH010000034.1 coordinate 19,282, forward strand.
GGCTTGAAAATCCACAAAATCAAGCGATTCGAGATTGGGAATCACATTCCCGATACAAAATTCCTTCAAGATTTGCG
>CAMLDH010000035.1 GCA_946478765.1 uncultured Oxalobacteraceae bacterium
GGCGTTTTCCGCTTTTGCTTTGGCAAGAATTTCGGAGCACGGCACCATCACGCCCATGTTCACCACTTCAAAATTATTGCATTGCAAGACTACCGACACGATATTCTTGCCGATGTCGTGCACGTCGCCTTTGACGGTGGCGATCACGATCTTGCCTTTCGGCTTGGCCGCAACGCCGGTCTTTTTTTCTTCCAGCAGTTTTTCTTCTTCGATGTACGGAATCAGGTGCGCGACCGCCTGCTTCATCACGCGCGCCGATTTCACGACCTGCGGCAGGAACATTTTGCCTTGGCCGAACAAATCGCCGACGATGTTCATGCCATCCATCAGCGGCCCTTCGATCACGTGAATCGGGCGTCCGCCGTTTTGCAGCAATTCTTGCCGCGCTTCTTCGGTATCTTCGACGATCCACTGCGTGATGCCGTGCACCAGCGCATGCGCCAAGCGCTTTTGCACCGAACCGCTGCGCCACTCCAGGTTCTGTTCGTCTTTCTTGCCGCCAGCTTTGAGCGTGCCGGCAATCTCGATCATGCGCTCGGTCGCGTCTGCGCGGCGATTCAGCACCACGTCCTCCACGCGCTCGCGCAATACGGGATCGAGATCGTCATACACGCCGACCATGCCGGCGTTGACAATCCCCATCGTCATGCCGGCCTGGATTGCGTGGTACAGGAAGACCGTATGAATCGCTTCACGCGCCGGATCGTTGCCACGGAAGCTGAAGCTGACATTCGAGACGCCGCCGCTGATTTTCGCGTACGGCAGATGCTGGTGAATCCAGCGCGTCGCATTGATGAAATCGACCGCGTAATTATTATGCTCGTCGATGCCGGTTGCGATCGCGAAAATGTTCGGATCGAAGATGATGTCTTCCGGCGGGAAACCGACTTTTTCGGTTAATAATTTATAGGCACGTGCGCAAATTTCGGTCTTGCGCTCGAAGGTATCGGCCTGGCCTTGTTCATCGAACGCCATCACGATCACGGCCGCGCCGTAGCGGCGGCATAACCTGGCTTGACGCAGAAATTCTTCTTCGCCTTCTTTCATCGAAATCGAATTGACGATGGCCTTGCCCTGCACGCATTTCAAGCCCGCTTCGATGACCGTCCACTTCGATGAATCGATCATGATCGGCACGCGCGCGATGTCCGGCTCGGATGCGATCAGGTGCAAAAAGCGCGTCATCGCCGCGACCGAATCGAGCATCGCTTCATCCATGTTGATGTCGATGATCTGCGCGCCGTTTTCGACTTGCTGACGCGCGACCGCCAAAGCTTCGTCGTATTGCTCGTTCAGGATCAGGCGCGCGAATGCTTTCGACCCGGTCACGTTGGTGCGCTCGCCGACGTTGACGAACAGCGAACTTTCATCGACCGTGAACGGCTCGAGTCCCGCCAGTTGCATCGCGTGCGACGACTCGGGGATCCGGCGCGGCGCAATCGTGCTGACCGTATCGGCAATCGCCTTGATATGCGCCGGCGTGGTGCCGCAGCAACCGCCGGCGATATTGACGAAACCGCTCTCGGCGAAATCTTTCAGCAGCGACGAGGTCACGTCCGGCGTCTCGTCGAAGCCGGTGTCGCTCATCGGATTGGGCAAGCCGGCATTCGGATAAATGCAGACGTAGGTGTCGGCGATTTTGGACAACTCTTGCGCATACGGACGCATCAACGCGGCACCCAGCGCGCAGTTCAAGCCCACCGTCAACGGCTTCGCATGGCGTACCGAATTCCAGAATGCAGGCACGGTCTGGCCCGACAGAATGCGGCCGGACGCGTCAGTGACGGTGCCGGAGATCATGATCGACAAACGCTTGCCGGATTCCTCGAAGAAGGTATCGATCGCAAACAGCGCGGCCTTGCAATTCAGGGTATCGAAAATGGTTTCGACCAGCAGCACATCGGCGCCGCCCTCGACCAGACCGCGCGTCTGCTCCAGGTACGCTGCGGCCAGTTGATCGAACGTGATATTGCGCGCGGCAGGATCGTTGACATCCGGCGAGATCGACGCGGTTTTCGGCGTCGGGCCCAAGGCGCCGGCAACAAAGCGCGGCTTGTCGGGCGTCGAATATTTATCGCACGCCGCGCGCGCGATTTTGGCGGCGGCCACATTCATCTCGTACGCGAGATGCGCCATGTGGTAATCGTCTTGCGCGACGGTCGTGGCGCCAAAGGTATTGGTCTCGATCAGGTCGGCACCGGCCGCCAGATATTTCTCATGGATTTCACCGATGATGTGCGGCTGCGTCAGTGTCAGCAACTCGTTGTTGCCTTTGACGAACAATTCTTTTCCCGGCGTTGAAAAATCCGCGAAACGCGTGCCACGGTAATCTTCCTCACTCAACTTGTACTGCTGGATCATCGTGCCCATCGCGCCATCCAGAATCAGGATGCGACGGGACAACAGATCGCGCAGGCGCGCTTCGGTGGCGGAAATGGCATCGCGTTTCATGTCGTACTCACTCTTTAATCAGTTGGGGTCAGAGCGGGCCGCATAGGCGGGGTGCCTAGCCTAATTCGACGCACGGCGACGCCTTATGAACTCTTTCCCACAAGATATAAAATAAAAAACCCGGCCTGCAAAGCGGGGCCGGGTTATGCGACGTCCGCTTTAGCAGTATTTGATAATGGGGCTTTACCCTGGCGCCCGCAAGCTGGGTTTGACTTTTTCAATCAAATCGGCGCCAGAAAATTATACGTTGAATCAAGGGTTTGCGTAAAGATGGGATATGTGGATGCGGTGCATTGTCTTGATTTTCACACTGCGCGGAAAACGGCGGCAATATGCAGGTCGGTGCGTGACGTCCCATCCAGCGAATTGGCGAAGCGCATGCGCTTCGCGCAAAAAAAAGCCCGCTGCAGAAGCGGGCTGAAATCCATATCAAAGGAGGAGACATGGAGGAGACAGGTGCAAGTATAGGGAAAGCGATGTTATTGATCCAATTTTGATTTCAGATATGAGCTATATGCTTTATGAATATGATGGATCGACGCACTCCATTCCCTCCTTGAATTAATTATGGGTGTCTGTGCACACCGAATCGCATTGAAAAACCAGTTTGACTATGCATCGAAGCGTCCGCCTTCCATCGGAAAGCCCTTTAAAAACTCCGCTGTGGGCAAGCGCTTGCCGCCCGGCTTTTGCAGTTCGGTCACGCGCAGAACGCCGTCGCCGCACGCGACAACGACATTGTTCTGGGCATCGGCGGCAAGTACTTGACCGGATGCCGCCGCAGTCGGCGTGGGCAATACGTCGGCGCGCCATAGTTTGATCGGCACGCCGCCAAACATTGCAAATGCGCCAGGAAACGGGTTGAAAGCCCGGATTTTTCGCGCCAGACTGTCGGCGGATTGCGCGAAATCCAACGCCGCTTCTTCTTTCGTGATTTTGGCTGCGTAATTGGCGCCCGCCTCCGGTTGCGGCACGGCGGACAACGTGCCTTGCGCCAGCTTGCGCAGCGCGTCGACAATCATGGTGCTGCCTAATGCAGCCAATTTGTCGTGCAGGCTGCCGGTCGTATCGTCGGCCGCGATCGGCACGCGCTCCATCAACAGCATCGGCCCGGTATCGAGTCCTTCTTCCATCTGCATGATGGTCACGCCGGATTCCGCATCGCCGGCTTCGATCGCACGATGAATCGGCGCCGCGCCGCGCCAGCGCGGCAACAGCGATGCATGAATATTGAGGCAGCCGAATTGAGGAATGTCCAGGATCGAGCGCGGCAAGATCAATCCGTACGCGGCGACCACCATCACATCGTGCGGCGTCGCATGCAGCAGGTCATGGGCTTCTTGCGCAACTGCCGGATATTTGCCATTGAGCCGCAGCGAAACCGGCTGCGCCACCGGAATGCCGTGCGCCAGCGCGAATTGCTTGACCGCCGACGCATGCAATTGCATGCCCCGCCCAGCGGGGCGATCGGGCTGCGTCAATACGAGGGAAATTTCAAAACCCGCGTCATGCAAGGACTTGAGCGCGACGGCGGCAAATTCAGGTGTTCCGGCAAAGATGATTTTCATGCGGCGATTGTATTACGAAGGGGTGAAAAAAACACAACACCGCTTCGCATTCCTCGGCAATCAGCGTGCGGTCGCCTTGCGCTTGTCGCGATTCAATTCGCGCTCTTCCTTCAGCATCTTGGTCTTGATGCGGTTGCGCTTCAAAGGCGACAGGTATTCAACGAACACCTTGCCCTTCAAATGATCCATTTCGTGCTGGATGCACACGGCCAGCAATGCATCGGCGTCCACTTCGAACGATTTGCCATCGGCATCGAGCGCTCGCACCTTGACCCGGGCGTGGCGTTCGACGCCATCATAGACGCCGGGCACCGACAGGCAGCCTTCGTCATAGACCTGCATTTCTGCGCTGGCCCAGACGATTTCCGGATTGATGAATACTCGCAACTCGGTCTGGGTTTCCGAGGTGTCGATCACGATCACCTGCTCGTGCACATCGACCTGCGATGCGGCCAGGCCGACGCCCGGCGCGTCGTACATGGTATCGGCCATGTCGGCGATCAGCGTCTTCAAGCGCGCGTCGAAAACGGTGACAGGTTTGGCAATTTTATGCAGGCGCGGATCGGGATAGCGCAGGATATTTAATAAGGGCATACGGCTTTGCGCAACAATACGACGATTTAAGATGGTGGTTTTTCTTGCTAGTTCAAGGATTTATGTGCAGAATTTGATTCAATTTGACAAGTTTTATCACGTATCTTAGCCTTGGATCTTGCGAGGCAGGGGCAACATGTTGTGGCTACGATAATGTCCTCGTCAAACGCCACCCTCACCGGACAAACCATGAAAAAGTTTAGCACAGCTGCCCGTCTTCTCGCTTTCGCCTCGGTTTTGGCGCCGCTTGCGGCGTTGGCTCAGGCCCAGCCTGCCGCGCCTCATTGCACATTCCTGCCGAATGCACCGGATCAGCACACCGTCGTGCGCGGCGATACCTTGTGGGGGATTTCGGGCAAGTTCCTGGAGCATCCGTGGTGCTGGCCCCAAGTGTGGGGATTGAATCGCGATCAAATCCGCGATCCGCACTGGATTTATCCGGGCCAGATCGTGTATTTCGACCGCGTCGCCGGCCGTTTGCGGCTCGGCACGCCTGCCGGTGCACAGGACGGCAGCAACGGCACACAGGGCATGCGCCTGGCGCCGCAACTGCGCATGGAAGGCTTGGGCAAGCAGGCGGTTCCCGCCATTCCGTCAGGTATCATCGAACCGTTCCTGTCACAGCCCTTGATCGTCGAAGAAGATGAACTAAAGGATACGCCGCGCATCATGGCGACGCAGGAAGGCCGGGTGCATCTGGCCAAGGATGACAAGGCATATGTCCGCGGCGATTTGAAAGGCGGCACGTCGTTCCAGGCGTTCCGTCCAGGCCGGCCCTTGAAAGATCCGGCGACCGGCAAGGTGATCGGGTATGAGGCGACCTACCTCGGCACATTGAAACTGCAACGCACGGCCCAGGCCGACAATGAAGCGCACAGCTTTACCGTCGTCTCCTCCAAGGAAGAAATGGGTATCGGCGACCGCCTGCTGCCGGTGCCGCCGACGCCGATCCTCAATTACATGCCGCATCCGCCGGAGCAGTTGATCGATGCACGCGTCGTATCGGTCTATGGCGGCGTCACGCATGCGGGGCAGAATCAGGTGGTCGCGATCAATCGCGGCAAAAACGCTGGGCTCGACATTGGCGCGGTGCTGCAACTCTCGCGCTTCGGCCAAATCGTGGCGGACCGCACCGATGGCAAAAAAAATGTGAAGCTGCCGGATGAACTTTACGGCTCGCTGTTTGTTTTCCGCGTGTTCAACAACATTTCCTATGGATTGATCATGCAGGTGACCGATAGCGTGCAAGTCGGCGATGTCGCCAAGTCGCCGGAGTAAGAGAATTAATGTCGGTTGCTGAAGGCGTTGCAGACTGGATCCGGCTGGAACAAACCCCGGGCGTCGGACCGGAAACTGCGCGCAAGTTATTGGCGGCGTTCGGGCTGCCGCACCATATTTTTTCTGCCGGCTTCCCGGCGCTGCAGAAAGTCGTGGCGCAGCGCGTCGCCCGTGCACTTGCAGCGCCGCTCGACGATAAGACCCAGGCGCTGATCGACCATACCCTCGCTTGGGCCGCGCAGCCCGGCAATCATGTGCTGACGCTGGCCGATGCCGGCTATCCGCAGGCGCTGCTGGACATCGCCGACCCGCCTATCATGCTGTATGCGAAAGGACGGCTGGAACTATTGTCCCATCCCGCCATCGCGGTAGTCGGCAGCCGCAACGCCACCGTGCAAGGCGTCTCCAATGCCGAAAAATTTTCCGAAGTCCTGAGCCAGGCCGGCCTGACCATCGTCTCCGGGATGGCGCTCGGCATCGACACCGCTGCGCATCAAGGCAGCCTGCGCGGTGCCGGGTCGACCGTTGCCGTCATAGGGACCGGCGCCGACATTGTCTATCCGGCACGCAACCGTGCGCTGGCGCACCAGATTGCCGAGAATGGATGCATTTTAAGTGAGTACCCGCTCGGCATGCCGGCCATTGCAAGCAACTTCCCGCGCCGCAACCGCATCATCAGCGGCTTGGCGCGCGGCGTATTGGTGATCGAGGCAGCGGCGCAATCGGGGTCCCTGATCACGGCACGCATGGCGGCGGAGCAGGGACGCGACGTATTTGCCATTCCCGGCTCGATCCATTCGCCGCTGTCCAAAGGTTGCCACCTGCTGATCAAGCAAGGCGCCAAGCTGGTGGAGTCGGCGCAGGATATTCTGGAAGAGTTGGCCCATTACAAAATGCCCACCCCGGCAACGGCCGGCCAACCAGCGGCCGGCGCATGCGAACCGGAAAGCGAGGCATTGTTGAGCGCGATGGGCTTTGACCCGGTCGATGCCGATCAACTCGCCGCACGCTGCGGCCTTGATGCGGCAACGCTCAATGCACAACTGTTGACGTTGGAGTTAGGCGGTGCGATCGAAATGCTGCCGGGCGGAATTTACCGGCGGGTTGCGTGAAAATACCGCTTGCACGCCACCGCTTCTTGAAAAGTACCCACTAAGCCTTATATTCTATTCATGCCGCTCAGGATTTCGTGTTGATTTGCCACAGGAATCAGAACTTTTCACTACTTTTGGCATCTCCCTTTTTAAGGTATCCTTTTAGTTCAGTTCAGAGTTTAGATATCTTTCAGATATCCTTCTCAGGACGCGATTTGTTGGCGCTGTTTTTTTGACACGTCGTTTTCTTGCCCGCTAAATATTCTGGTCCAGGCCTCGGAAACATCGGCCAACAACAGTGTCCTTAATTTTTCAGGCGATAGTAGAGCTTGTGTCGCCGCAACCTTAGCGCTAAAGTAGAACCATGTTTGACGTCCTTGTATACCTCTACGAAACTTACTATCGTCCGGATGCCTGCCCTGACTCGGAGGCGCTGGTGAAGAAGTTATCGGCTGTCGGCTTTGAAGAGGAAGAGATTTCCAAGGCTCTCGACTGGCTGACCGACTTGGCGGAAGCCACCAACGAACTTTCCGACCAGTATCCGCAGCAAACCGCATTTTCATTCGGCACCCGTATTTACGTGGCGCGCGAACTGGATGCGCTGGGTACGGCGGCAGTGGGCTTCATCCAGTTCCTGGAATCGGCCAAAGTAATCAACCCGATCCAGCGTGAAATCGTCATCGAGCGCGCGCTGGCCGCAAGCGATGAACAGATTTCGCTCGATAAACTCAAAGTCATCGTCCTGATGGTGCTTTGGAGCCAGGGCAAAGAGCCGGATGGCTTGATGTTCGACGAACTGTTCCTGGACGAAGACGATGCCGAGCCACGGCTGTTGCATTAAGAATCCTTCTTAAACGCCAATCCGACCTGATTGCGGATTGGCCATTCCCGTTACTCTCCCAATTCAGTGCAAGCCGGCATTTCAAAATGCGCAACTGGCGCTCCGCTTGCTTGCGGATTTCGTCGCAACCCGCTTATCATTGGCCGCTTGGAAGCCGGTTCACCCTCAATATATGTTAATGAGTAAGGGTTTGCTGGTTAGCAACTCCTGTACTATGCGCTGTACCATGTTGTATACCGCGCGCTTTGCCGCGCTTATTTCGAGACCATAGTTATGACCAAGACCCTCATCATTGCCGAGAAGCCCTCTGTCGCGAACGATATCGCGAAGACGCTCGGCGGCTTCACCAAGCACGATGAGTACTTTGAATCCGACCAGTACGTATTGTCTTCCGCCGTCGGCCATCTGGTCGAAATCATGGTGCCGGAAGAGTACGACGTCAAGCGCGGTAAATGGACTTTTACACACTTGCCGATGATTCCGCCGCACTTCGCGTTGAATCCGATCGCCAAGACCGAATCGCGCCTCAAGGTACTGAACAAACTGATCAAACGTAAAGACGTCACCGCGCTGATCAATGCCTGCGACGCCGGGCGCGAAGGCGAGCTGATTTTCCGCCTGATCGCGCAATACGCGAAAGCCAAGCAACCGATCAAACGGCTGTGGCTGCAATCGATGACGCCGGGCGCGATACGCGACGGTTTCTCGCGGCTGCGGGAAGACGAAGAAATGCTGCCGCTGGCGGATGCTGCGCGCTGCCGCAGCGAAGCGGACTGGCTGATCGGCATCAACGGCACGCGCGCCATGACCGCGTTCAATTCGAAAGAAGGCGGTTTTTACCTGACCACCGTCGGCCGCGTGCAAACGCCGACGCTGTCGATCGTGGTCGAGCGCGAAGAGAAAATCAAGAAATTCGTGCCGCGCGACTTCTGGGAAGTGCGCGCCGACTTTGTGTGCGCAGCCGGCATTTACGAAGGCCGCTGGCTCGACACCAAGCACAAGAAGGATGAAACCGATCCGGAAAAACGCGCGGAACGCCTGTGGAGCAAAGCCGCTGCCGAATCGATCGTGGCCGCCTGCCGCGGCAAGCTTGGCAACGTCACCGAAGAATCGAAACCGGCCACGCAAATGGCGCCGGCGCTGTTCGACCTGACCAGCCTGCAGCGCGAAGCGAATGCGCGCTTCGGCTTCTCCGCCAAAAATACGCTGGGTCTGGCGCAGGCGCTCTATGAAAAGCACAAGGTGCTGACTTATCCGCGTACCGATTCGCGCCATCTGCCGGAAGACTACATCGACACCGTCAAGCAGACGCTGCAGACGGTTTCGGAGAACAACAACTACCAGCAATTCGCCGCGCAAATCCTCAACAAACAGTGGGTGAAGCCGAACAAGCGCATTTTCGACAACACGAAAATCAGCGACCACTTCGCGATCATCCCGACCCCGCAAGCGCCGAAAAACCTGTCCGAGCCGGAACAAAAGCTGTACGACCTGGTGACGCGGCGTTTCATGTCGGTGTTCTTCCCGGCCGCGGAATTTTTAATCACCACGCGCTACACCGAAGTATCCGGTCATCAGTTCAAGACTGAAGGCAAGGTGATGACCAACCCCGGCTGGCTCGCGATCTACGGCAAGGAAGCCGCAGGCGACAAGGATGAGGAAAACGCCGGCACGCTGGTGCCGGTCGCCAAAGGCGAAAAAGTCAAAACCGAAAAAATCAGCGCGAACGGCCTGGTCACGAAACCGCCTGCACGCTATTCGGAGGCAACCTTGCTGTCCGCGATGGAAGGCGCGGGCAAACTGATCGACGACGACGGATTGCGCGAAGCGATGGCCGGCAAGGGACTCGGCACGCCGGCTACACGGGCGGCGATCATCGAAGGTTTGCTGAATGAAAAATATCTGCTGCGCGAAGGGCGCGAACTGATCCCGACCGCCAAGGCATTCCAGTTGATGACGCTGTTGCGCGGACTCGGCGTGGAAGAATTGACCGCGCCGGAATTGACCGGCGAGTGGGAATACAAATTGTCGCAAATGGAACGCGGCAAGATCAGCCGCGAAGAATTCATGCGCGAAATTGCGCAAATGACGCAGATCATCGTCAAGCGCGCGAAGGAATACAGCAACGACACGATCCCCGGCGACTATGCGACCCTGACGACACCCTGTCCGAATTGCGCTGGTGTCGTGAAGGAAAACTATCGCCGCTTCGCCTGCACCAAGTGCGAATTCTCGATGAGCAAGACCCCCGGCAGCCGCCAGTTCGAAGTTGCCGAAGTCGAAGAATTGCTCACCAATCGCACCATTGGCCCGCTGCAAGGCTTCCGCTCGAAAATGGGCCGGCCGTTTGCCGCGATATTGAAAATTTCGCGCGACGAAGAAATCAAGAACTTCAAACTGGAGTTCGATTTCGGCCAGAACCAGGATGATGACGAAAATGCGGAAGGCGTCGATTTCACCGGGCAAACCTCGCTCGGCGCCTGTCCGAAATGCGGCAGCGGCGTATATGAAATGGGGCTGGCTTACGTGTGCGAAAAAACCGTGGCCAAACCGAAGGCCTGCGATTTCCGCAGCGGCCGAATTATCCTGCAACAGGAAATTCTGCCGGAGCAAATGGTCAAACTGCTCAACGATGGCAAGACCGATTTGCTGCCTGGGTTCATCTCGCAGCGCACGCGCCGGCCGTTCAAGGCTTTCCTCGCGAAAGGCAAGGATGGCAAGGTAAGTTTCGAGTTTGAAGAACGCAAGGCAAAGGCGCCCGCAAAAGGCAAGGCGGCAGCCACAGACGCCGAGGAAGAACCGGCAAAGGCCGAGAAGAAAGTTGCGGCCAAGCCGGCACTGAAGAAAGCAGTCGCGAAGAAGGCGGCAGCGAAAAAAGCGGCGTAATCGCGGGCAGTGTTTTGTTGTTCTTGCAGCACCGACTAAAGGAACTTGGGGATGGAAGAATTACCGCAAACCACGCCGACCAAGGACGAGTGCAATCTGGCCATGCTGGCGCATTTACTGGGCATATTTACCGGGTTCATCGGCTCATTGATCATCTGGGTGATCAAGAAGGATGAATCCGCGTTCGTCGCCGACCAAGCCAGGGAAGCGCTGAATTTTCAGATCACGATTGCGATCGCGATGTTTGCAAGCTGGCTACTACTGGCGTTCATCCTGATCGGCATTTTCGCGACACCGATACTGGTTATCGCGAATTTCATTTTCTCCATCCTGGGCGCGATCTCGGCATCCAAGTGCCAGGCGTATCGATATCCTTTCGCGCTGCATTTGGTGAAGTGAAGCGGCGCACGCCGCTTGCGCATGTCACATTAGCCATGCCCGGTCAACCGGATGCGGTTTGTACGCCGCTTATTCTTTCCGCAATTTCCCGGCAATGATTTCCGATGCGCCGTTCGAGTACATGCCGGCGGTATCGAAACGTATAGGCATAGGCGTTGTTTTTAATCTTTTTCCGCGTCATTTTGCCGCGTCAAAATCCGGTTCGAAGAAACACCATTTGGCCTGCGGCCAGCGCAACTGCAGGCTCTCCTCGACCTGATTGATCGCATCGATCAATGCTGTGTCGGAACGCTGCGGCTGCATTTTTGCCTGCACTGCAATCATCAATTGCTCGCCCCATTGCAAGGTAATCAGATTGATCACGCGCTCGACTTCGGGACGCGCTTCGATATGCGCCTTGATCGCCGCGTGGGTTTCGGGTGCGGCCGATTCGCCGGTGATCATCGCCTTTACTTCGCGCATCACAAACACGGCAACCACCATCAGCAACAGGCCCACCGCGATGGAACCCACGGCATCCCACACTGGATTGCCGGTTAGCACCGTCAGCACGACGGCGATAAATGCGAGGGCCAGGCCGCAGAGCGCAGCGATATCTTCGCCAGCCACCACCATCAACTCGGATTGCCGCGTTTCGCGAAACCATTTCGCGAACGATTTACCGTGCGCGATCTTGCGGATTTCCCTCAGCGCACCGTACAGCGAAAAGCCTTCCAATACCACTGAAACACCCAACACCGCCATCGCGATCGCGGCGTTGTGCAACGGCTCCGGATGGCGGAAATGATGGATGCCTTCCATCACCGAAAACGCGCCGCCGAGAAAGAACAGCAAGAGCGCCACCATCATCGCCCAGAAATACACGACCCGGTTATAGCCCATCGGATGCGAATCATCGGCCGGTTTTTTTGCTTCCTTCAGGCCGATCAGCAAAAATACCTGGTTGGTGCAATCTGCCAATGAGTGAATCGCTTCCGACAACATGGCCCCGGAACCGGTGTACAGCGCCGCGCTGAATTTCGCCAATGCAATGCCGCCGTTGGCGCCGAGCGCGTAAAAAATCGCTTTGGTGGAGCTTTCTGAATGGGATGACATTTGTTGCCTGACTTCTTTCATGATGACGAAAGTGCCACCTTAGCGACTATGATCCGGCCGCGCAAGCATCTTGCATTACGGCATCGTGCACGTGGGCAAGCGGTGTATCAATTGCGCAGTGTCAAAGGACATGTTTGAAGATGGGAAAATATTGTTGAACTTTTACTAAGCAGAAGCTTCTACTTATCCGCAGCATGCGATGTCTTGGCGTTGGCAACAGTTGGCGCCGCACCTTTTATTTTTCAGGAGAATTTTATGTCTAAATGGATTGTCGTTTTGGCGTGTACGTTTGCCCTCGCCGCATGTAGTTCCCCGTCAGGCCAGTCGTCTTCCGGCGGCACTTATGGCAGCAGCGGCAGCGGCGCGACCTCTTCCGGTTCTGCAACGGGTTCCGGCACCGGATCACCCTCGAGCGACATGGGTACTGCGGGCAGTTCCGGCGCTTCCGGCAGCACCGGCAGCACCGGCAGTTCGGATACTTCCGGCGCTGGTTCGTCCAGTACGCCTTCCAGCTCCGGCACGCCGGGCAGCAGTTCCACCGGCACGTCCAGCAGCACCGGCACCACCAACACCGGGAAATAAAAGCGTCTCAGGACAACTGGACGCCTTCCAGCGCAAGCAAGGTGCATTTACGCGCCAGGCCGCCAGCGTATCCGGTGGGTGACCGTGAGGCGCCGATGACGCGGTGACACGGCACGATGATGGACACTGGATTGCGGCCGATCGCAGCACCGACCGCGCGCAACGCTTTCGGGTTTCCGATGCGTTGCGCGTGTTGCATATAGCTGATGGTATGTCCGAACGGAATCTGCAGCAGTTCCTGCCATACCGACCGCTGAAATGCCGTGCCGGCCAAATCCAGTCGCACATCGAAGGTCGTGCGCTGCCCGGCAAAATATTGATCGAGTTGCTGTGCGGCGTCTTTCAACAGCACATGGTCTGGTGCATGCTGCCATCCCTGCATTCCCGTGAAATGCTTGTGCTCTTCAAAATACACTCCGCTTAATCCGCGTTCGCTGGCTGCCAGCAACAAGCTGCCGAGCGGGCTGTCGTGCCGTGTGTAGTAAGTCATGATTTATCCCAATGAATGCCATAGTAAAAGTGCCGCATAGCCGCGCCACGGCGACCATGCGCCGGCGCGTGCAATAAGCTGCTTTTCAGTCAGCCGGCCGGTCGAGGCATGCGCGGGCGCAGCGGCTTTTTGCAAGCCCAGATCGCCCGCCGGAAATGCATCCGGAAAGCGCAATGCGCGCAGCGCGATATAGTGCGCGGTCCAGTCGCCGATGCCGGGTACTGTTTTCAAATGCGCGACGGCCTCGTCCAAAGCCGTGCCCGGCTTCATGTGCAATCCACCGTGCGCCGCGAATTGCGCCAGGTTGCGAATCGTTGCTGCACGCGTTTTGGGCAAACCGATTTTCGCGATGTCGGCGCTGTCGGCGGCCGCCAATATGTGCGCATCTGGAAAATCGTGTGTGACCTTGGCCAACGGCGTTTCCACTGCTTCACCGAATTGCGTGACCAGACGTCCGGATAGGGTGGTCGCGCCCGCCACACTGACTTGTTGCCCGAGCACCGCGCGCACCGCGAGTTCAAAGGCATCAAATGCGCCCGGCACGCGCAGACCGGGCACCGCTTCAATTTGCTTTTCCAGCAAACTGTCCTGCTGCAAGTGCGCATGAATGACCGACGGATTGGCATCGAGGTCGAACTGGCTGCGGACACGCGACAGCAACGGCATCAATACCGGCGCCAGGCTTGGCGCGAGCGCCAATTCCAGTTGCTGCTTCGATGCCAGATGCGTCACGCGCATCCAGCCATGCACGTCGCCGATCTTCACACTGCGTGCATACGATTGCGCATCCTCTTGTTGTTCCACTGCTTCCACGCCCGGTATGCCGCGTCCTGCGAAATAATGCAGCATTTCGCGCCAGCCGAATGGCGGCCGGTATGCGAGGCGCAGCGTCAGCGCGTCGTGGCTGCGTTCTTCTGCTTTTGCGACGGCACGCCGAATGGCGGTCGGCGCCATGCCGTAGCGTGCGGCGAACAAGGTATTGAAACGGCGTACGCTGCCGAACCCGGCCGCGTACGCGACTTCCACCATCGGCAGACGGGTTTCCTGCAGCAGCTTTTTCGCGAACAGCAGGCGTTGCGTCTGCGCCAGTTCAACCGGCGTCACGCCAAAATGCTGCAACAGGACGCGCCGCAACTGGCGCGACGATAGTCCGACTTCATCGGCCAGATGCTCGACATCGCCGTCATTCAACGCGCCGGCCGCGATGCGCTGCCACACCGCATACGCCAGGTTTTGCTGCAAGGCATACGGCGCGAGTTCGGGGCGGCAGCGCAGGCAGGGCCGAAATCCGGCGGCTTCAGCAGCGGCTGCCGTGGTAAAAAACAGGCACGACGATGCGCGCGGCGTTTTTACCGTGCACACCGGGCGGCAATAAATGCCGGTGGTTTTGACGCCGGTGAAAAACACGCCGTCAAAGCGCGTGTCTTTCGCCATCAGCGCACGGTAATACTGCTCGCTGTCAAGCGCTGCCGAACCCATTGAATCTGAAGGTATTGCGTTTTCCATACTGGATTTATACGCGTCGGCCTGCGGATCGTCTAGCCGTTTTCGGACAGGATTCGGCTCCGCTGAGCGCATGTCTGGCGCGGCGCGAAGCATCGGTTTTGAACGTTTGCGCAAGACCGCATTTTTGCCGTAGTTCTACCCCTTTCCCGCGTGCTTTGCATGGAGTAGTCTTCACAAGATTCACCATCAAGACACATGGAAGCAATTATGCAACCAACCTCTCACTACATTCGTTGCTGCAAACGTGAAATCCATTATGTCGAATGGGGCAGCAAGGATGCGCCGCCATTGATCATGGCGCACGGCCTGGCGCGCACCAGCCGCGACTTTGACGATCTGGCGGCGGCGCTCGCCGATACCTATCGCATCATTGCGCCCGACATGATCGGGCGCGGCTTGTCGCAATGGAGCACCGATCCGGACCGCGAGTATCAGCTCGCCTTCTATGCGCGCATCGCGCAGGAACTGGCGGATCAATTGGGCATCACGCAGATGCGCTGGGTCGGCACCTCGATGGGAGGCGCAACCGGCACGGTGGCGGCGGCGACTACGCTCAAAGACCGCATCAGCCATCTGGTATTGAATGATATCGGCCCGGCGATCACTGATGCCGCCATCGAACGCATTCGCAGCTATGCCGGCAATCCGGCCGAATTCGATACCGTCACCGACTTCGAAAATTATCTGCGCGTCATCTACAAGCCGTACGGCTGGCAAAGCGATGCGCAATGGCGGCGCATGACGGAAACGTCGGTGCGCCGCCTGCCGAGCGGCAAAATAACCGCGCATTACGATCCGGCGATGGTGCGCCAGTTCACCGCGCATCCGCACGACTACGACCGTTGGCAGGAATACGATGCGCTCGACATGCCGACGCTGGTGCTGCGCGGCGAGACATCGGATCTGCTGCTGGCGGAAACCGCGCAGGCGATGACGCAGCGCGGGCCGCGTGCGCAACTGGCGGTCATTCCCGGCTGCGGCCACGCACCGGCATTGAATGTGCCGGAGCAAATCGCATTGGTACGGCGCTTTTTGGCGGCTTGATGCGCTCGTTGGCGGCGCACCTTTACAACATACGGCGCCCCCTACCCTGCCAATTCACGCATGCGGTCGGCTCGAACGAAATATTTTCGTGCATACGCAAACCACTGGCCATCGCTCGGATGATCGACTATGGCGGGATGCTTTACGAATACCTGCCTGGCCCGGCGAATCAAGCAGTCCACATGCTTTCCCGCTTTACGCTACACTCGATTTCCGTCCAAGAAAGTGAGACCGCGATGTGCACAGCCTCCCGCGCGCCGCAACCGAAAGCCGTCCTGCTCGCCAACAGGTTCATCCTATGCCTTTAAATTCTTCGTCCATGTCGCCTGCTGCCCGCTCCATCGTTCAAAATCTCGGCGCATCGCGCATCCGTGAAGTCGCCAATGCCGGCATGGGGCGCAGCGATGTGCTGCCGTTCTGGTTTGGCGAGCCGGATGAAGCCACGCCGCCCTTCATTCGCGATGCGGCAAAATCAGGGCTCGATGCGGGCGACACGTTTTACACGCATAACTTCGGCGTGCCGCAATTGCGCGAAGCGATCGCGTCCTATTTGTCCACGCTGCACCAGCCTATCGATGTCGATCGTGTCGCCGTCACGTCTTCCGGCGTGTCTGCGTTGATGCTGCTGTCGCAACTGATCATCAATCCGGGCGATCGGGTGGTGGCGGTGACGCCGCTGTGGCCGAACCTGATCGAGATTCCGAAAATCCTCGGCGCCGATGTTGCGCAAGTGCCCTTGCAATTCGGACTGACTTGGGAACTGGATATGCAGCAGTTGCTCGATGCGCTCACGCCCGGCACCAAGGCGGTATTCATCAATTCGCCGAACAATCCGACCGGCTGGGTCATCACGAAGAAACAACAGGAAATCATCCTCGCGCACTGCCGCAAGCATGGCATCTGGATTCTGGCGGACGACGTGTATGAGCGGCTCGTGTACGACATAACGGATGTGGCGAAACCCTGTGCACCGTCATTTCTCGATATCGCGACACCGGACGACCGCCTCATTTCCGCCAACAGTTTTTCCAAATCGTGGCTGATGACCGGCTGGCGCCTCGGCTGGGTAGTTGCGCCGCAACCGATGATGGCGGATCTGGGCAAGCTGATCGAATACAACACTTCATGCGCGCCCGGCTTCGTGCAGCGCGCAGGCATCGTCGCGATTGAACGCGGCGAAGAAATCATCACGCATACCGTCGCCCGCTGTCAGGCGGCGCGCGATTTTCTGTATCAGCGCTTGAATGCACTGCCCGGCATCACTGCGCCGAAACCGAAGGGCGCGATGTACCTGTTCTTCCGCGTCGACGGCGGAAAGGACACCTTGGCGCTATGCAAGCAACTGGTGCTGGAAGCCGGGCTGGGTCTTGCACCCGGCAGTGCGTTCGGACCGGAAGGCGAAGGCTATGTCCGCTGGTGTTTTGCCAGTTCGCTGGAGCGCCTGGACGACGGCGTGCAGCGCCTGGAAAATTTTCTGCAAAAGCGCTGATGCAAGACCCGGCGCGTCAAGCAATCAAGGCGCGGGGTTTTGACAAAAAGCGGCTGTGGCGTTTGCGCCAAGTTGATATTGCACTGCCCTCCCGCCACCGGCAGGCATTAACGCAACACCCAACGGAATTTTTATTGACGTAACAAGTCAATCAAATACCTGTCCATATCTGTTGCCATATTGAAAAGTTCAAACAGGACGCCGAACCAGCGCGTCAATACGACAGCGTACAATACGGCCATGGAAATCACGCTCACCGAACTGGAACAAGCGATCAATTACTGGCGCCTGCAGCGGCCCGCCACCGGCGAGGAGCGCGCCCTGTCGCCTGAAGTCAATTCGCTCGCGACCGTGTACGCCACCATGATTTTCAACCATTGCAAGGCAATGCCGCTGGAGGCGATGAATCAGAGCGCCCGGCAATTGCTCGAAACCTGGCGCCAGCAAGCCGCGTAAGCCATAAAAAATGGCATAAAAACAAACCCTTACGCGCACGTTGATCATTTAGCCCTGCCGCCGGCGGCAGGTATTTCCGGTACAATCCGCCCCATCATGAACGCCCCGAAAAACCTGTTTTCCTACACTCCCAACGGCGCCAAAACGCGCCGCCCTGCCCCGTTTCTGCCGATGTCGCGCCCGGAAATGGACGCGCTCGGCTGGGATTCCTGCGACGTCATCCTGATTACCGGCGATGCCTATATCGATCATCCGAGTTTCGGCATGGCGCTGGTCGGACGTTTGCTGGAGGCGCAAGGGTTTAGGGTCGGCATCATCAGCCAGCCGGACTGGCAATCGGCGGAACCCTTCCGCGCGCTGGGCCGGCCGAACCTGTATTTCGGTGTGACTGCCGGCAATATGGATTCGATGGTCAACCGCTACACGTCCGACCGCAAGATCCGCTCGGACGATGCGTACACCGCCAACGGCGAACCGAACAAGCGCCCCGACCGCGCGGTCGTGGTGTATGCGCAGCGCGCGCGCGAAGCGTATCCCGATACCCATATCGTGATCGGCAGCATTGAAGCCAGCCTGCGCCGCATTGCGCATTACGATTACTGGTCGGACACCGTGAAGCGCTCGGTGCTGCCGGACTCCAAGGCCGACATCCTGTTGTTCGGCAATGCGGAACGCGCACTGGTCGCATTGACGCATCGACTGGCGGCGGGCGAATCGATCAAATCGATCCGCGATTTGCGCGGCACCTCCTTCATGGCGCCGCGCGGCTGGCGACCGGCCGACGACTGGAGCGAAGTCAATTCGACGCGCGTCGATACGCCGGGCCGGGTCGAGCCGCATCCCGATCCGTACGAAATGAAATCGAAGGACACCCAGAGCTGCGCGACACCGCCGGACAGCAAGCCGGCCGAACAAGTCGTGCGCATCCTCAGCCGCGAAGAGCGCCAGGCGGCATTGAAGGAGCAGCGCGAGAAAAGCGTGGTGCGCCTGCCGTCGTATGAGCAGGTCAAGAGCGACCCGGTCATGTACGCGCATGCATCACGCGTATTTCACCTGGAATCGAATCCCGGCAATGCGCGCGCCCTGGTGCAAGGACACGGCGAGCGCGACGTGTGGCTCAATCCGCCGCCGCTGCCGCTGGCGATGGACGAGATGGATGGCGTGTACGACATGCCGTACGCGCGTGCGCCGCACCCGAGTTATGGCAAGGCGAAAATCCCGGCATGGGACATGATCCGCTTTTCGGTCAACATCATGCGCGGTTGCTTCGGCGGCTGCACCTTCTGCTCGATCACCGAGCACGAGGGCCGCATCATCCAGAGCCGCTCCGAGGACTCCATCATCCAGGAGATCGAGGACATCCGCGACAAGGTGAGCGGCTTCACCGGCACCATCTCGGACCTGGGTGGCCCCACGGCCAACATGTACCGCCTGGGCTGCAAGAGCCCCGAGATCGAGGCAGCCTGCCGC